>NZ_JBOICG010000626.1:0-3253 GCF_050739995.1 Pseudomonas sp.
GCGGTGGATCAGTCACCTAATGTATTGGCTGATACACCGCATTCGCGAGCAAGCCCGCTCCCACATTTTGATTGCATTTCACCTCGCTCTCAGCGGTGTGTGGCAATCCAGATCAACAATCCCGCCTGAAATACCGTAAACGCCACCAGACAGGTGATGGTAAAACGCAGCCCGCTGTCCTCACGCTTGAACTTGGTGACCTTCTCTTCTTCCTTGCGCAACTTCACTTCCTGCTCGGCCAGGTTGTGCTCGGCCTGCTGCAGCATCTGTGCGGCTTCAAGGATCTCCACGAACTGCACCTTCTCGGTGTTCCAGCTGTCCAGCACTTCGCTGACTTTGCCCGGCTGCACAGTGCCCTTGAGGTGTTGCACGTCGGCATAGGCCACGTCAAAACCCTGGATACGCAGGAAGTGATCGCGGCGCAGGCGCGTGGCTTCGTTCAGTGCGTCTTTGTTGGCCAGGTCCACGCCGTCGACACGGTAATGTGACCACTTCTTTTTGGCCCAAGCGGCGCCTTGAGCGACCAGAAAGCGCCCCAGCCCACGGTTGGCTGGCTCGATTTCCAGGCTATTGCCTGGTCCGAAGTGCACGCGGTGAGTATCGTGATCGACCCAGATATCCAGGTGATTCTGCTCACGGCGCACGCGCTGCCCTGGCAATTGGATAACCATGCGCAGCAGGCTGTGGCGTTTGTCATGGCGCTCGGCATAGCCGAACTGCACAAAGCGCAACGGCCGCACGCCGGTGGCGCGATCCGTGGCCAGGGGCGCCAGGCGCAGCATCTTGAAATGTTCGGCCTGTACATCCGCCCACGGCAGTGCCGCCGCCTCGACGGCCTCGGTTTTTTCAGCCGGGGTGTCGGCGGTAGGTTCTGGTGTTGCTTCGGTGGTTGTCATGCGGCGCGATCCTGTCCAAGCCTTGCGAGTCGGCAGTCTTTTTTGCTGTCGACTCTGGGCTTATCGGCCGCTTTCTTCAGGACTGGAGGCAAATAGTCGCTTATCGGGGCCCAAGTCCGTCGATAAAACGCACGATGCGTTGGCCCAACTCGGCGGCGAGGGGCAGTTGCGGGTCGTTGTAGGACTCCAGTTGCTCCTTCACATCCTTGGGGATGATGCGCATCACGTGGTTCATACCCTCGATCACTGTCAGTTGGGCGTCCGGCTTGGCCTTTTTCAACAACTGGGCATCGCCGACGCCCACCTGGATGTCGTTGGTGCCCTGGATGATCAGCGCTGGCATCTTCAGCTTGGCGAAAGCGGCCGAAGGGTCGGCACGAAACAGGCTGATCAGATAAGGCTGTACGCTGGGGCGGAAAATGCCCTCCAGTGGGCGAGGTACTTCCACATCTACCTGGCCGGCCTTGAGGTGGTCGAGGATTTCATTACTGCGCAGCAACAGGGCTGGGGGCAGGTGGTCGGCCAGTTGTTGACGGATCACCTGGTCCACCGGCCGGGCGCTGCCGGAGAGGGAGATGACGCCTGCCGGGTCAAGTTGCGGCGCGGCGAGGGCGGCGACCAGCGCGCCTTCGCTATGGCCCAGCACGATCAACGGGCCCATGCGGGAGTCAGCCTTGAGCAGCTTGCCCCAGGCCACGGCATCGGCCACATAGGCGTCGAGGGTCAGGTTGCGCTCGTCGGGGGTGGCGGCCAGGCTGGCGGCGACCCCGCGCTTGTCGTAGCGCACGCTGGCGATGTTATGTCGGGCGAGTACCCAGGCCAGGCGCTTGAGGCTGTCGTTGCGGGCACCGTCGGCGCTGTTGCCGTTGCGGTCGGTGGGGCCTGAACCGGCGATGATCAATACCACCGGCACCGGCTTGTCGGATTTGGGCAGCAAGAGCGAACCGAACAGCTCGCCGCTGCCGGTGTCCAGGCTGATGGGGCGTTGCAGCACAACAGGGGAGGCGGCAAAGCCAAGGCTGGAAAACAGGGTGAGGGTCAAAAGCAAAACTCGCAGCATCATCGCGCCATCATGAGGAAGGTGCCGGTTGGACCAACGCCTACCGGTAAGGTTTCGAGGATGAACTAGTACGATAGCCTGCGTATACTGGCCGCCTTAAGTTATTACGGTTGACTTGATTCAACTGATTTCACGGAGCGCCCTGCATGTCCGGCAATACCTTCGGCAAGCTGTTCACTGTCACCACCGCGGGCGAAAGCCATGGCCCGGCGTTGGTCGCCATTGTCGACGGCTGCCCGCCCGGCCTCGAGCTGTCCCTGGAAGACCTGCAGCGTGACCTCGACCGCCGCAAGCCCGGCACCAGCCGCCACACGACCCAGCGCCAGGAACCCGACGAAGTCGAAATCCTCTCCGGCGTGTTCGAAGGCCGCACCACCGGTTGCGCCATCGGCCTGCTGATCCGCAATACCGACCAGAAGTCCAAGGACTACTCGGCGATCAAGGATCTGTTCCGTCCGGCCCACGCCGACTACACCTACCATCACAAATACGGTGAGCGCGACTACCGTGGCGGTGGCCGCAGCTCGGCCCGCGAAACCGCGATGCGTGTGGCCGCCGGTGCCATTGCCAAGAAGTACCTGGCCACCCAGGGCATCGTCATCCGTGGCTATATGAGCCAGTTGGGGCCAATCGAAATCCCGTTCAAGACTTGGGACAGTGTTGAAGACAACGCCTTCTTCAGCCCCGACCCGGACAAAGTGCCGGAACTGGAAGCCTACATGGACCAGTTGCGTCGCGATCAGGACTCCGTCGGTGCCAAGATCACCGTGGTGGCCGAAGGTGTGAAACCGGGCCTGGGCGAGCCGATTTTCGACCGCCTCGATGCCGAGCTGGCCCACGGGTTGATGAGCATCAACGCGGTGAAAGGCGTGGAAATCGGCGCCGGCTTCGCTTGCGTGTCCCAGCGCGGCACCGAGCATCGCGATGAAATGACGCCTGAGGGTTTCCTGAGCAACAACGCGGGCGGCATCCTCGGCGGTATTTCCTCCGGCCAGCCGATTGTTGCCCACCTGGCGCTCAAGGCCACGTCGAGCATCACCACGCCGGGCCGTTCGATCGATGTGCACGGCAACCCAGTGGACGTGATCACCAAGGGCCGCCACGATCCGTGCGTGGGCATCCGTGCTACGCCGATCGCCGAAGCCATGATGGCCATCGTGTTGATGGATCACCTGCTGCGCAATCGTGGGCAGAACGCCGATGTGCACGTGAGTACCCCGGTGCTGGGTCAGCTGTGACGGTCTGTTGTCGTGAGCGAGCTTGCTCGCGCTGGGCTGCGAAGCAGCCCCTATAGCAT
>NZ_JBOICG010000627.1:0-3782 GCF_050739995.1 Pseudomonas sp.
TGACTGACACACTGCATTCGCGAGCAAGCCCGCTCCCACATTTGGATTTACGATCACCTGGCGAGTAAGATGACGGCCTTTCGCTTAGCGCCCTGCCAATAATAAGCCCCTGCCCATGCCCTTCGAACTCAGCGTTGACCTCACCACCCTCGCCATTCTCGCCGTCGTGGCCTTTATCGCCGGTTTCATCGACGCCATCGCCGGCGGCGGCGGCCTGCTCACCACGCCGGCCCTGCTCACCGCCGGCATGCCACCTCACCTGGTACTGGGCACCAACAAACTCAGCTCGACCTTTGGCTCGGCCACCGCGAGTTTCACGTTCTATCGACGCAAGCTGTTTCACCCACGCCAGTGGGTGCACGCCATTGTGGGCACACTGGTCGGCGCGTTGACCGGCGCGGTGGTTGCCCATTACCTGCCCGCCGAAACCCTGAACAAAATGCTCCCGGTGATCGTGTTCGCCTGTGGTGTGTACCTGCTGTTCGGCGGCACCCCCAAGGCGCCGTTGGATGCCGACGCGCCGATCAAGAAGAAATGGCAAGCCACCCAAGGTTTCGGCCTGGGCTTCTATGACGGCGTGGCCGGGCCCGGCACTGGCGCGTTCTGGACGGTGAGCACCATGCTGCTGCACCCGATCGACCTGGTGAAAGCCAGCGGCGTGGCACGCAGCATGAACTTCGTCAGCAACGCGGCGGCGCTGACGGTGTTCATCATCAATGGTTCGGTGGACTGGATCGTCGGCCTGGCCATGGGCCTTTCGGTGATGTGCGGCGCGTTCTTTGGCGCACGCAGCGCGATCAGCGGCGGCGCCAAGTTCATTCGGCCGGTGTTTATCACCGTGGTCCTCGGACTGACAGTGCGCCTAGCCTGGCAGCACTGGTTCAGCGTGGCCTAGACGGCGCGCCAGATAGAGGTCGATGAGGTAACGCGCAATCGAGCGTGACGCCGGCAATGGCGGCAGGTCGTGGATGCTGAACCACTGCGCGTCTTCGATCTCGTCGGCCTGGGGCACGATATCGCCCCCGGCGTACTCGGCGTGGAACCCCAGCATCATCGAATGGGGGAACGGCCAGCACTGGCTGCCCACGTACTGGATGTTCTTGACCTCCACCTGCACTTCTTCGCGTACCTCGCGAACCAGACAGTCTTCGGCCGACTCTCCCGGCTCGGCAAACCCGGCCAGGGTGCTGTAGACGCCCGTGACAAAACGCGGCGAACGCGCCAGCAGGATCTCATCGCCACGGGTCACCAGCACAATCATGCTCGGCGAAATCCGCGGGTAGCTGCGCAGGTCACAGGCCTGGCAGTACATCGCCCGCTCCCGTGGCACCTGGACCATGGCCTGGCCACAACTGCCGCAAAACCGATGCTCCCGCGCCCAGGTGCCGATCTGCGCGGCGTAACCCAGCACTTTGTACAAGGTGTGGTCGCCTTGCAACATGAAGCCGCGCAAGCCCTGCCAGCTGCAACCCGGCACTTCAGCCGCCGCATTGAGTTCCAACAAATACACCGGCTCACCGTCAAGGTGGCCGATGCCGTGTTCGGCGAACACCGACAGCTCCTGGCGCTTGAGCCATTCCCGGGGGAACAGCGGGCCATTGGTATCGTGCAAAAAGCCGTCGCGGCTACGGGCAACAGCCCAGCCACCCGGCGTTTCGTTGTCGAGCAGGGTTGTGGTAATCCAGCCTGGGGTCATGTCAGTCAATCCACGAATTCGGGTTTCTGCTTACTCATATGGGCCGCGATGGCCACGCGCAGGTCGTTGGATTGCAACATAGCCGAGTTCCAGGTGGCAACGTATTCCAAGCCATCATTGACCGTATGGTCACGCATGTAGCTGATCATGGCTTTAGTGCCGGTCACGGCAATCGGTGACTTGGCGGCGATTTCATGGGCGATGTCCAACACACCGGCCAGCAGGCTTTCCTGATCGGCATACACACGATTGACCAGGCCGATGCTGCGCGCTTCCTCGGCGCCGAACTGACGCCCGGTGTAAGCCAGTTCACGCAGCATGCCGTCGCCGATAATGCGCGGCAGGCGTTGCAAGGTGCCGACGTCGGCGGCCATGCCGATGTCGATTTCCTTGATGGAAAATTGCGCCCCTTCGGCCGCGTAGCGCATATCGCAGGCGCTGATCAGGTCGATGGCGCCGCCGATGCAGTAACCCTGGATCGCCGCCAGCACCGGCTTGCGGCAGTTGTCGACGGCATTGAACGAGGCTTGCAGTTCGAGGATCTTGCGGCGCAGCAGGCGTGCGTTGCGGCCCACGTCCTTGCCGAACTCGTTGGCCACCGATGCAAGCATCATCAAGTCGATGCCAGACGAGAAATGCTTGCCGGCACCGCTGAGCACCACGGCACGTACGGCGTCGGTCTCTTCGACCCACTGGAAGATATCGATGATCTCGGTCCAGAACGCGGCATTCATCGCGTTGATCTTTTCCGGGCGGTTGATCTGCACATGGGCAACGTTGCCGATGAGTTCGACGACGAAAGCTTGGTATTCGGACATGGCAGTGATCCCTGACTGGCGAGTGATAAGGCCCGAACTATAACAAGGGTGTATGACGGCGCATCGGCCAAAAACGGGACTGCCAAAAGTAATGGGATGTTGTGGGCGTGCTGTTCATGCAGCGGCGATACATTTCACCCCGAAGGCCCGGCTTATCGGCTATACAATCAGGGCCCTTGCCTGGAGCCGCCTATGCCGTCCACGTTTCGTTCGTCGCTGATTCTGGCCCTGGTGGTCGCACTGACCGGCATTGGTGCGGGCCTGGGCGGGATGCTCCTGGCCTTGCTGCTGCACGGCATTCAACACCTGGCGTACGGTTACAGCCTCGACAGCCTGGTCAGCCATGAAACCTTTTTGTGGGGCGTGACCGCCGCCGCGCCGGAACGCCGTTTGCTGGTGCTGATGGTGTGCGGTGCAGTCGCCGGGTTGGGCTGGTGGACGATCTATCGCTACGGCCGTCCATTGGTGAGCATCAAGCAAGCGGTATCGGAAAAGATGCCGATCATGCCGCCCAAGACCACCCTCGCCCATGCGCTCTTGCAGATCATCACAGTGGCCCTCGGTTCCCCCTTGGGCCGTGAGGTGGCCCCCCGCGAGGTCGGCGCGCTGGCCGCCACATGGTTGTCCCAACGGGCGCGGCTCGAGCCGCATATGCACCGACTGATCGTTGCTTGTGGTGCGGGTGCCGGGCTGGCGGCGGTCTATAACGTGCCGTTGGGCGGCGCGGTGTTTGTGCTGGAAGTGCTGGTGGGTGCCTTCAGTTGGCCAGCGGCGCTGATGGCATTGGCCACTTCAGCGATTGGTACGGCGGTGGCGTGGATCGGGTTGGGCGCGGAAGCGCAGTACGTGGTGCCGAATTTTGTGCTGAGCCCGGCACTGATCGCCTGGGCCGTGGTGTGCGGACCGGTGTTCGGCGTGGCCGCCTATGGTTTTACCCGCTTTACCGGCGCCGCCAGGGCCAATGCGGCACGCGGCTGGCGCCTGCCGGTGCTGGCGTTGATCAACTTCACCCTTATCGGTGGTCTGGCCATGTGGCTGCCGCAGATCCTCGGCAATGGCAAAGGCCCGGCGCAGTTGGGCTTCGACAATGAACTGACCATCGGCCTGGCCGCCCTTCTGTTGGTGGCCAAGGTGCTGGTCACCGCCGCCAGCCTGCGCGCGGGCGCCGAGGGGGGCCTGCTGACGCCGGGCCTGGCCATTGGTGCCTTATTGGCAATCATCCTCGGCGGCGCCTGGAGCCTCGCGCTCCCCGGCGTGCCCCTGGGCGC
>NZ_JBOICG010000628.1:0-3201 GCF_050739995.1 Pseudomonas sp.
CATCAACTGACACTCCCTCATCGGGGGCAAGCCCCCTCCCACATTGGATTGTGTACATCCAGAAAATCGAGGGTCCAGAAACAACAAAGCCGCCCGAAGGCGGCTGTGTTGGGTGGAGCACTTACTGGTTGGCCAGCTTGTGTTCCAGGTAGTGAATGTTCACACCACCTTCGCAGAAGCCTTCATCACGAACCAGATCCCGATGCAGCGGGATGTTGGTCTTGATGCCGTCGACCACGATTTCGTCCAGGGCGTTGCGCATGCGGGCCATGGCCTCGTCGCGAGTCGCGCCCCAGGTGATCAGCTTGCCGATCAGCGAGTCGTAGTTGGACGGAACCTTGTAACCGCTGTACAGGTGCGAATCGACGCGAACGCCGTTGCCGCCTGGAGCATGGAAATGCTTGACCAGGCCTGGACTCGGGATAAAGGTTTTCGGGTCTTCGGCGTTGATGCGGCACTCCAGTGAGTGGCCGTGGATCTTCACGTCGTCCTGGGTGAAGGACAGCGGGTTGCCAGCGGCGATGCTCAGCATCTCCTTGACGATGTCGATACCGGTGACCATCTCCGAAACCGGATGCTCTACCTGCACACGAGTGTTCATCTCGATGAAGTAGAAACGACCGTTCTCATAGAGGAACTCGAAGGTGCCGGCGCCACGGTAGTTGATGTCGATGCACGCCTTGACGCAGCGAGCCAGTACTTCCTGGCGAGCTTTTTCGTCCAGGCCCGGTGCCGGGGCTTCTTCCAGTACCTTCTGGTGGCGACGTTGCAGCGAGCAATCGCGGTCACCCAGGTGAATGGCGTGGCCCTGGCCGTCGGACAGTACCTGCACTTCCACGTGACGTGGGTTGGTCAGGTACTTCTCCAGGTAGACCATCGGGTTGTTGAACCAGGCGCCTGCTTCGGAGCGGGTCTGCTTGGCGGCCTCGATCAGGTCTTCTTCCTTATGCACCACGCGCATGCCGCGACCACCACCGCCACCGGCGGCCTTGATGATCACCGGGTAACCGACTTCGCGACCAATGCGCAGGGCGGTTTCCTCGTCTTCAGGCAGTGGGCCGTCGGAACCTGGAACGGTTGGCACGCCGGCAGCGATCATGGCTTCCTTGGCGGAGACCTTGTCGCCCATCAGGCGAATGGTCTCGGCTTTCGGGCCGATGAAGGTAAAGCCGGATTTTTCCACCTGGTCGACGAAGTCGGCGTTTTCCGCGAGGAAACCGTAGCCTGGGTGGATAGCGGTAGCGCCGGTCACTTCTGCCGCGGCGATGATGCTTGGGACTTTCAGGTACGAGTTCGTGGCCAGTGGCGGGCCGATGCAGATGCTTTCGTCCGCCAGTTTCACGTGCATCAGTTCCGAGTCGGCCGTCGAGTAAACAGCGACGGTCTTGATGCCTTGTTCCTTACAGGCACGCAGGATTCGCAGGGCGATCTCACCGCGGTTGGCGATCAGGACTTTTTCCAGTTTCTTCGCAGGTTTCAACATCGAAGGCACTCCGCGGTTCAAACGATGGTGAACAGCGGCTGGTCGTACTCAACCGGCTGACCGTTTTCTACCAGGATGGATTCGATGACGCCGGCTTTTTCAGCAGTGATGTGGTTCATCATCTTCATCGCTTCAACGATGCAGATGGTGTCGCCCACTTTCACGGTTGCGCCGACTTCAACGAAGGCTGGCGAGGTCGGAGCCGGGGTACGGTAGAAAGTACCGACCATTGGCGACTTGACCACGAAACCGTTCAGCGCAGGAGCAGCTGGCGCGGCAGGTGCGGCGGCAGCTGCTGGAGCGGCGACCGGTGCAGCAGCGGCTGGAGCCGGTGCTTGCATTTGCGGTGCGTAGAACTGTTGGGCCGGGGTCTTGCTGTGGCGGCTGATCCGTACGGACTCTTCGCCTTCCTTGATTTCCAGCTCGTCGATACCGGATTCTTCCAGCAGTTCGATCAGTTTCTTAACTTTACGGATATCCATGAATCATCAACTCCCAAGGGGCGGTCAGGGGCGCTTGGCCGGTTGTTCAAGTTGTTCCAGGGCGGCCTCCAGGGCCAGTCGGTAACCGCTGGCGCCAAGGCCGCAGATCACACCTACCGCAACGTCGGAGAAGTAGGAGTGATGGCGGAAAGCTTCGCGTTTGTGCACGTTCGACAAATGCACTTCGATGAATGGGATGCTCACCGCCAGCAGCGCGTCACGTAATGCAACGCTTGTGTGCGTAAAAGCGGCGGGATTGATCAGGATAAAATCCACGCCTTCGCCACGCGCGGCATGAATGCGATCAATCAATTCGTACTCGGCATTGCTTTGCAGGTAGAGCAGATGGTGGCCGGATTCACGGGCCCGGCGTTCCAGATCGAGGTTGATCTGATCCAGGGTCACTGCGCCGTAGACGCCCGGTTCACGGGTGCCGAGCAGGTTCAGGTTGGGTCCGTGAAGAACCAGTAAGGTCGCCATCGGCTGTTCCTTGTTATTGAAGTGGGTACGGCAGAACCCGGCGACTATGCCGCAAAGCCTTTGTGACTGTCCAGTTCTATGCAGTAGCCGGCACGATTAGCGAGGATAGCGCAAAATTTGTGACTAGCCCCCTGGATCCGGTCATTGCCAACACGGTCGCGAGGTCGACGCAGATCAATGTGGGAGCTGGCTTGCCTGCGATTGCGGTATGTCAGTGCAGAACAGGTTGCCTGACCCACTGCTATCGCAGGCAAGCCAGCTCCCACATTTGATCTCCATCCAGGCTGAGACCGAGTCAGACCCGGAACGCTTGCACCGCCGTGTTGAGCTGTCCACCCAGCCCCAGCAGATGCTCACCCTGGCTACGCCCTTGCCCGATTCGCAGCAAGTTATCCTCGCCCAGTTGGTGAATCCGCTCGCTGTTATCGCGAATCTCACTGACGGCGCCACTCTGCTGTGCCGTCACATCGGCAATGCGCACGGCTGTGTCGGAGATGGTCTGGATCGCGCTGACGATTTCATCCAGCGCACCATCCGCCGCCTGGGCTTGCTGGGCGGTGGCTTCGGCGTGCTCGACCTGGGCGCGCATACCTTGTACCGACTGGTGGGCGGCGGCTTGCAGGCCAGCGATCAGACCCTGGATTTCCGCGGTGGCGCCTGCCGTACGTTGGGCCAGGGAACGGACCTCATCGGCCACCACCGCAAACCCTCGCCCGGCCTCACCGGCGCGAGCGGCCTCGATGGCGGCATTGAGGG
>NZ_JBOICG010000629.1:0-5738 GCF_050739995.1 Pseudomonas sp.
TCGCAATACGTATCGCCAGCGCCCTGGCGGACACAACCTTGATGGCGCGCACGTTGACGGTTTCCAGGCAGGTCCTGGTCGCGTCGCCGGCTTACATCGGCCGTCATGGTTTGCCGCGCTCGGCCCAGGAGCTCGACAAGCACCGCCTGTTGACATTCATTGGTGCATCGTCGGATTGGGTGTTGAGCCCGGCACGCGGTGAGGCAGCCAAGGTCACGCCATCGGGGCGGTTCAGGAGCAATACCATCAGTGCGCTGCACGCGGCGACGTTGGCAGGGGCTGGTATTGCATGTTTCACCCAGGCCACGGTGCGCAATGACTTGGCGCTGGGCCAACTGGTGCCCATCCTGCCCAATTATTCATTAGGTGAGCGGCACTACTACGCCCTTTATCCCCAGTCCCGACACCTGGCACCAAAGGTGCGGGCGTTCGTCGATCATATGGCTGAGTTTTACGCCGCCCAATAAAAATCCCCCTACCGTTCGATAGGGGGATTTTTTTCGCTGCCGTTAAGTCAATCAGTGCAGCTTGAGCCTAGGCTCGGTGCCACGTCCGATCTTGCTGCCCAGCATCAGCATTGCCGTACGGAAGAAACCGTACAGCGCCATCTGGTGCATGCGGTACAGCGATACGTAGAACATTCGCGCCAGCCAACCTTCGAGCATCACGCTGCCGGTCAGGTTGCCCATCAAGTTACCCACAGCCGAGAATCGCGACAGCGAGATCAGCGAGCCGTAATCGGTGTACTTGTAGCTCGGCAGATCTTTGCCTTCGATTCGCAGCTTGAGCGACTTGGCCAGCAACGAGGCCTGCTGGTGAGCTGCCTGGGCTCGTGGTGGCACATTGCGGTCGGTGCCTAGTTGCGGGCACGCGGCGCAGTCGCCGAAGGCGAAGATATTTTCGTCGCGAGTGGTTTGCAGCGTCGGCAGTACTTGCAGTTGGTTGATGCGGTTGGTTTCCAGGCCATCAATGTCCTTGAGGAAACCGGGGGCGCGAATACCCGCGGCCCACACCTTCAGGCTGGCCGGGATCACCTGGCCGCTGCTGGTGATCAGGGCGTCCGCTGTCACTTCGCTGACTGCTGAGTTGGTCAGCACGGTTACCCCGAGTTTCTCCAGGGTTTTATGCACAGGCCCGCCGATCCGCTCCGGCAGTGCGGGCAATACCCGTGGCCCAGCTTCGATCAGGGTGATGTGCATGTTTTCCGGCTTGATGCGATCCAGGCCGTAGGCCGCCAGCTCATGGGCTGCGTTGTGCAGCTCGGCGGCCAGTTCAACCCCAGTGGCGCCAGCGCCGACGATGGCGACGCTGATTTTTTCTTCCACATCGGTTTGGCCGGCATGAGCACGCAGGTAGTGGTTGAGCAGTTGCTGATGGAAGCGCTCGGCCTGCTTGCGGGTGTCGAGGAACAGGCAGTGTTGTGCGGCGCCTTCGGTGCCGAAATCATTAGTGGTGCTGCCCACTGCGATCACCAGGCTGTCGTAACCCAATACTCGTGCGGGTACCAGCTCACGACCTTCTTCATCGAGGGTGGCAGCCAGCTGGATTTTTTTCTGCTCACGGTCAAGTCCGCTCATGCGTCCCAGTTGGAACTCGAAGTGGTTCCATTTGGCCTGGGCGACATAATTGAGTTCGTCTTCCGATGAGTTCAGCGAGCCGGCAGCCACTTCGTGCAGCAGCGGTTTCCAGATATGGGTCAGGTTGGCGTCTACCAGCGTGATGCTGGCGGTGCCGCGCTTGCCCAGAGTCTTACCCAGGCGGGTAGCCAACTCCAGGCCGCCGGCGCCGCCGCCGACGATAATAATACGATGGGTCATGGGGATATCTCGCAAGGCTAAAAGAAATCGGAGCAGTTACCCTCGCGAGCGCCACGCAGCTCATAGCGTCAGGTAACTCAAAAGGCGGCTCAGCAAACCGAGCCCGATCACCGCCACCAGCACCACACCAAGGAGCAGCCATGGCCTGAAAGGCTTGCGCTCGACTTGGTTCTGGGAGAGTTGCAGGTACTCTTCGACATGCTGTTGGTCATCGGGGTTCAGGCGGCTGGTCATAAAAGGCCTCGTCAGGTAGACGTTGCAAAAGGGCACCGCGTTACAGTCAGTGGAATGGCGGCATCGCCACAAGCGTAGCCTGTGCCCGAGTCACAGGCTGATGCCTACGTCGAATACTATGCTGCGGCCCAAGTTGTTGCGCAAGAAGTCCGGTGCATCCGGGTGGGCGAACAGCACCCGGGCAAAGGTCGGTCCCACCAACGACAGCGAACGCCAGCCCTGGCGCAAGTATTCGGTGGGCGGCGGGAAGTGGCTGTTGAGGTCCAGGACTTCACGCTTGAGGCTGGTGAAAGCGATCAGGTCCAGCTCGCCGAGGTCCATGCCGCGTTCTTTGTAGTTATGGGCTTTCTTGCGCAGGGTGGGGGCCAGGCGTAGCAGAAATTCATGGGCGGGAATGCGTCGCGGCTTGGCCTCGCGTCGTACCAGTTGGCTCAGGGAAAACGCACTGCGTCGGCGCAGCAGTTCATCGCGCCATTCGTCGTTCAGGCGCCGGCCTTCATCCAGAACAAAAAAAACCTCGAAACTGGCATCGCGAAACAATACGTCCGGCGGCTCCTGCCCGGCCGGGTGAAACTCTTCGGCTCGATAGGGCACATTCAAGCCTTGCAGCAGGCGCTGGCAGACCCAACGCTCACGCTCCCATTTGCGGGCATTGGACAAGAACGCATTGGCTTGTTCGGCCGCTACCGTGAGCAGGCGCAAATAATCTGAGTCATCCATGCTTGCAGCTTAGCGTCCAAATGATGACCACAGGAAGTCTTGCTTTAAAACGCCGGTGTAGACTGGCCATTGAAAAATGGCCCCAGGGAAGAGGTACGCCATGAGGTTTTTTGCAAGGGGGAGGCTCCCATGATCAGCGCAGCGGTATTGGCACCGGCCACCCTCGGCATCGGTTGGTTGTTGTTTGCGCCTTTGGTGCTCTGGGCAATCCTGCGTTCGCCCTGGGTTGAGTTGTTTGCCGACCGACGGCGCCAGCATTTGCTGTTCGGCACGGTGTTTGCGTTGTTCATGCTGTGGTTGGTGCGGCGGGATTTCGATACGGGAGTCTCCTATCACTTTATCGGCATGACCGCCGTGACCCTGTTGCTTGACTGGCCCCTGGCAATCATCGGAGGGCTTGCCGCACAAATGGGCCTGGTGTTGCTCGGACGTCAGGATCTGGCCGCCGTGGGGGTCAACGGCTTGTTGTTGATCGTGCTGCCGGTGCTGGTTACCGAAGGCTGCGCGCTGTTGGTGGAGCGAGCACGACCGCGAAATCCCTTTGTGTATATTTTCTGCTCCGGTTTTTTCGCTGCTGCGCTGTCGGCGTTGCTCTGTCTGCTGGTCGCGCTGTGCTTGTTGTGGTTCGACGGCCGTTTCGCGATGCCGGAATGGCTGGAAGATTTCGTCGGTTATCTCTGGCTGATCATCTTCCCCGAGGCGTTTATCAACGGCATGGTGATCAGTGCCTTGGTGGTGTTCAGTCCGGAATGGTTGGAGACCTTCAACCGCACCCGTTACCTCTCGGCGCCTTGGAAGGATGACGATCCGCAGCGTTGACCCAGATCAAATCTCGGCCAGCCAGGCAGGCCCATGCTCTGCGAAATTTTCCAGGAGCACGGATCATGAGTGTGTATGAGTGGGCACGGCAGGAGTTGCGCAGAAGCCAGGACGCGGCGCAGGAAATCGGTTTTGACCCGGGCTTGACCCTGCGTGCCATGCTCAGCGCGGTGGTACAGCAGAGCAAGGGTGTGCGCAGTTTCGAAGACCTGGCCGACGAGCTGCAATACCTTGCAGAGAACCTCGACGACCAGCAGGAATATGCTTTTATGCGGCCTTAGTGACGTGGCGGCAGGTCTTCGGAGAACAGTTCGTCTTCGGCATCCGGGGCGACGGGAATCTTGTGTTCTTCTGCTGCCCAGGCGCCCAGGTCGATGAGTTTGCAGCGGTCCGAACAGAACGGCCGGTTGGGGCTGGTCGCGACCCATTCCACGGGTGCACCGCAGGTTGGGCAGTCGACGGTAAAGGGTTGGCTCATGATCGGCCTCCACGCAAAGTAAGGTAAAAGTGGTGCAGTCGCTCGACCTCGCTATGCAGCCAAGCGAGGTCCTGGTCATTGACCAGTACGTCATCGGCATGGTTCAGGCGGTCTTCGCGGCTGGACTGGGCCTTGAGAATCGCTTGCACCTGTTGTTCGCTGATGCCGTCGCGCTGCAGGGTACGCTGAATCTGCAGCGATTGCGGCACGTCGATCACCAGGATGCGCTGGGTCATGCTGTATTGCCCGGATTCGATCAGCAGTGGCGACACCAGGATCGCGTAAGGCGATTGCGCACGTGCCAAGTGGCTGCGAATCTCCTCGCCGATCAGTGGGTGCAGCAAAGCTTCCAACCAGCGGCGCTCCTCGGGCACTTCAAAGATCAGTTTGCGCAACGCAGCGCGATCCAATTGGCCATCGGGCAGCAGCACGCCGGCACCGAAATGCTCAGTGATGCGCGCCAATGCCGGCCGGCCGGGCTCGACGACCCAGCGTGCGGCATGATCGGCGTCGACCAGGTCGATGCCCAGGTCGATAAAGTGCTGGGCGGCAGCGCTTTTACCGCTGCCGATGCCGCCAGTGAGGCCAAGAATCCAGGGTGTTGCGACAGAAGTGGTCATCTGAAACCGACAGACTGCAAATAGAAGTCGGTTATTTGACCACCCCAGAGCAATGCAATCCAGCCGGCAATCGCCAGGCATGGACCAAATGGCATCGGCGTCGAGACCCGGGACTTGCGCAAACGCATCAGAATCAGCCCGGCAAATACCCCTAGCAGCGATGCCATCAGCAGCGTCATTGGCAGAATCTGCCAACCTCCCCAGGCACCGAGCAGGGCCAGTAGTTTAAAGTCGCCATGGCCCATGCCGTCCTTGCCGGTGATCAGCTTGAACAGCCAGAACACCGTCCACAGGCTCATGTAGCCAATGATTGCGCCCCACAGTGCATCGGGCAGTGTCGTGAGCAAGGTAGCGCTGTTAAGGATCAGCCCCAGCCATAGCAGCGGCAACACCAGCACGTCCGGCAGCAGTTGATGGTCCACATCGATCAGGCTCATGGCCAGCAACCCCCAGCTCAGCACCATCACTGCGCCGGCCTGCCAACCAAAGCCGAAGTGCCAGGCAATGGTGGCCGAAACCAGTGCGCAGGCCAGTTCGGTAAAAGGGTAACGGGGGCTGATGGGCTCGCGACAATGAGCACAACGCCCCCGGAGCATCAGGTAGCTGAGCAGCGGGATATTTTCCCAGGGACGAATCGGTTGGTTGCAATGTGGGCAGCAGGAGTTGGGGCGCATCAGGTTGTAGGTGGGCCCGACAGGCACGATGGGCAGGCCAAGGATTTCGTGCGCCTGGGCACGCCATTCCCGTTCGAGCATCTTTGGCAGGCGCCATACCAGTACATTGAGGAAGCTGCCGACGATCAGGCCTAGCACCAGCGCCATCGCGACAAAAGTCCATGGAAGTTCAGTGAACAGCACGCTCAAAATGCGCTCCCCAATTGGAAGACCGGCAGGTACATAGCGATAACCAGCGCTCCGACAATGCCACCCAGCACCACCATGATCAGCGGCTCCATCAGGGTAGTGAGGTTATCGACCAAGTGGTCCACATCGGCCTCGTAATGGCTCGCGACTTTTTCCAACATGCCATCCAGGGTGCCAGACTCTTCAC
>NZ_JBOICG010000630.1:0-2855 GCF_050739995.1 Pseudomonas sp.
CGCCATGCGTGTGCAGCCTTGGCTCGACGCCGCGGTGAAAAACATCGGCCAGCACGCGCTGAACCCGCTGTTTATCGCCAGCCTGGCTGAAACCAAGCTCGACGACATCGCCGAAGAATGCGTACACGCAGCGCCGGATGACTTGGCCCGTATCGGTTTCGCCGTGGCCCACGCCCTCGACGCCAGTGCCCCTGCCGTCGAAGGCCTGGACACTGAAGCCGTTGAACTGACCCAGCGTATCGCCGATGCCCTGTTGGCAGCCAAGCGCCCTCTGATCATTGCCGGCACCTCCCTGGGTTCCAAGGCGCTGATCGAAGCCGCTGCCAACATTGCCAAGGCCTTGAAGCTGCGCGACAAGAACGGTTCCATCAGCCTGGTCGTACCGGAAGCCAACAGCCTTGGCCTGGCCATGCTCGGTGGCGAGTCCGTGGACGCAGCCCTGCAAGCGGTGACCGACGGCCGTGCCGACGCCATCGTGGTGCTGGAAAACGACTTGTACACCCGCACCGATGCCGCCAAGGTTGACGCCGCGCTCAACGCCACCAAGGTGCTGATCGTTGCCGATCACCAGAAGACCGCCACCAGCGAACGTGCCGACCTGGTGCTGCCAGCCGCCACCTTCGCCGAAGGCGACGGTACCCTGGTCAGCCAGGAAGGCCGCGCCCAGCGCTTCTTCCAGGTGTTCGATCCGAAGTACATGGACGCCAGCATCCTGGTACACGAAGGCTGGCGCTGGCTGCATGCCCTGCGCGCTACCTTGCTGAACCAGCCGATCGACTGGACCCAGCTCGACCACGTGACCGCCGCTGCCGCCGCAAGCGCGCCGCAATTGGCACGTATCGTCGACGCTGCCCCCTCCGCCGCATTCCGCATCAAGGGCATGAAACTGGCCCGTGAACCGCTGCGTTACTCCGGTCGTACCGCCATGCGCGCCAACATCAGCGTGCACGAACCGCGTACTCCACAAGACCAGGACACCGCGTTTGCCTTCTCCATGGAAGGTTACTCGGGCTCGGTCGAGCCACGTCAGCAGGTACCTTTCGCCTGGTCTCCAGGCTGGAACTCGCCACAAGCCTGGAACAAGTTCCAGGATGAAGTCGGTGGTCACATCCGTGCTGGCGACCCGGGCACCCGCCTGATCGAAAGCACCGGTGACTCGCTGAACTGGTTCGCCGCCGTACCGCGTCCGTTCAACCCGGCCCAGGGCACCTGGCAGGTTGTGCCGTTCTTCCACCTGTTCGGCAGCGAAGAGAACTCTTCGAAAGCCGCGCCGGTTCAAGAACGCATCCCGGCTGCCTACGTATCCGTGGCCAAGTCCGAAGCCGACCGCCTGGGCGTCAACGACGGTGCCCTGCTCAGCCTGAACGTAGCCGGCCAGACCCTGCGCCTGCCGCTGCGCATCAACGAAGAGTTGGGTGCTGGCCTGGTAGCACTGCCGAAAGGCTTCGCCGGTATTCCAGCGGCGATCTTTGGCAAAACCGTTGACGGTCTGCAGGAGGCAGCGCAATGACCTGGTTCACCCCTGAAGTGATCGACGTGATCATTGCGGTCCTCAAGGCTGTCGTGATCCTGTTGGCCGTGGTCGTCGCGGGCGCCCTGCTCAGCTTCGTCGAACGTCGCCTGCTGGGCTGGTGGCAGGACCGTTATGGTCCTAACCGCGTTGGCCCGTTTGGTATGTTCCAGATCGCTGCCGACATGCTGAAAATGTTCTTCAAGGAAGACTGGACCCCGCCGTTTGCCGACAAGGTGATCTTCACCCTGGCACCGGTCGTGGCCATGAGCGCCTTGCTGATCGCCTTCGCGATCATCCCGATCACCCCGACCTGGGGCGTGGCGGACCTGAACATCGGCTTGCTGTTCTTCTTCGCCATGGCCGGCTTGTCGGTCTACGCGGTGCTGTTCGCCGGCTGGTCGAGTAACAACAAGTTTGCCCTGCTGGGCAGCTTGCGGGCCTCGGCCCAGACCGTGTCCTACGAAGTGTTCATGGGCCTCGCGCTGATGGGCATCGTGGTGCAGGTCGGCTCGTTCAACATGCGCGACATCGTCGAGTACCAGGCACAGAACCTGTGGTTCATCATTCCGCAGTTCTTCGGCTTCTGCACATTCTTCATCGCTGGCGTCGCCGTGACTCACCGTCACCCGTTCGACCAGCCGGAAGCGGAACAGGAACTGGCCGACGGCTACCACATTGAATACGCCGGCATGAAATGGGGCATGTTCTTCGTCGGTGAGTACATCGGCATCATCTTGATCTCGGCCCTGCTGGTCACGCTGTTCTTCGGCGGCTGGCACGGTCCGTTCGGCATCTTGCCGCAGTTGGCGTTCTTCTGGTTCTTCCTGAAGACCGCGTTCTTCATCATGTTGTTTATCCTGCTGCGCGCTTCCATTCCGCGTCCACGATACGACCAGGTGATGGATTTCAGCTGGCGCTTCTGCCTGCCGCTGACCCTGATCAATTTGCTGGTGACGGCTGCCGTTGTGTTGTTGAACACGCCAGCCGGCGCGGTTCAGTGAGGATTTGACCCATGTTCAAATATATTGGCGACATCGTTAAGGGTACCGGTACCCAGTTGCGAAGCCTGGTGATGGTTTTCGGCCATGGCTTTCGCAAGCGCGACACCCTGCAATACCCGGAAGAAGCGGTGTACCTGCCGCCGCGCTATCGCGGCCGTATCGTACTGACCCGCGACCCCGATGGCGAAGAGCGTTGCGTAGCCTGCAACCTGTGCGCCGTGGCGTGCCCGGTGGGTTGCATCTCCCTGCAGAAAGCTGAAACCGAAGATGGTCGCTGGTACCCGGACTTCTTCCGCATCAACTTCTCGCGCTGCATTTTCTGCGGCCTCTGCGAGGAAGCT
>NZ_JBOICG010000631.1:0-5714 GCF_050739995.1 Pseudomonas sp.
CAGCCGGACTATCGGCAGCAGCGTGTCATGGTCATTGCGCCCCACGCCGATGATGCCGAACTGGCCGCATTCAGCCTTTACAGCCAGGCAGCGGAAAGCTGGATCGTTACCCTGACTGCCGGTGAAATCGAAGCCGAACATTATCAACAGATGGGCATGCCCAAGGCTGAGGCTGCGCGGCTGAAGGGGCGTTTGCGTGCCTGGGACAGCATTGCCGTGCCACGCTGGGCCGGCGTGCCCGAGGCGCAATGTGTGCAGTTAGGTTACTTCTGCATGCAATTGCAGGCCATGCAGGCGGCGCCGGATCAACCTCAGGTCTCCCGCGAAGCCGATTTGAACGATACGCGCCTGTTTCGACAGTTCAACGGCTTTGCCTTGCCGGGGGATATGGACGGCGCGCCGACCTGGAATAACCTGATCGCCGATCTGAGAGCGCTGTTGCTCAAGGCGCGACCTCAGGTAGTCGTGTTGCCGACGCCGTTGCTGGACCCTCACGCGGATCACATCTGTGCCCATGCGGCGATACTTGAGGCGTTGCAGGGCCTGGAGTGGCGGCCCGAAACGTTGCTCGGCTACGCCAACCACCTGCATGATAACGACCGCTGGCCCATGGGCGATTCGGGGGCCGGCGTGGCGTTACCGCCGCGCTTCGACCCTGGTGTCGAGCTGGTGCCTTGCAGCTTTATGCTTACCTTGAGCCAGCAGCAGGACAAGGCCATGGCCTTGGGCATGATGCACGACCTGCAGCCGCGTGCGCCGTTCAAGCGCCGCGTGCGCAGGTGGCTTCAGCAGTGGTTGGCAGCTCGGGCGCCATCGCCTTATGGCGAGAACGAATTCTTTCGCAAGGCTGTGCGTCGTCACGAGCTGTTGTGGGTCCTGAAGCGGGACTGAGACGCTATTGAAGGCAGGCCCGTATGCGCCTGTCGCCTTTTTTACCGGGCTGTGTGCCCGTAGCCAGATCGCTGCATGGAGAGTTATGAAGCCTCGTTTCAAGGTTTTGCAGTTACAGCCGGACTACAACGTCAAGACCAATGACTTCGCCGACTTGGGCGAACAGATCGTCAAGTCCTTGCCGGCTGAGCGCTTCGAGGTGACATCGGGGTTCCTCAGCGGCCGCCCGCTGCCCGGCCAGCCTTTGAGCGTGGCCGAACATTCCCACTATTTCGAGCTGCCGGAGAAGTCCCTCAAGGGCATTCGCTTTGGCGCCATGTGGCAGATCTATAAGTATTGCCGCGAGCAGAAATTCGACGTGGTCATCTGTAATCGCTTCAAGTCGGTGAACATGATGCTGTCGCTCAACCGTTGGTTGAAGATCCCACTGTGCATTGGCATCTCCCACGGGTTTGGCGAATATGCCCGTGGCTATCGTCGTCGCCAGACCCAGCGTTGGGTCAGCCCGGCGTGGCGTTTTGTCGGGGTGTCGGAGGCGGTGAAGGATTACCTGGTGGACCTCAATTGCGGATTCACCCGTGACAACACCACTTACGTTACCAACGCTATCGATATCCCACAGGCAGAAGCCTTGCAACTGACCCGTGAGGATGCACGCAAGGCCCTGGGCCTGCCGATGGATGCCCGGATGATTGGCGCTTTGGGGCGTCTGGTGCCGATCAAGGGCCACACCCATCTGCTGCAAGCCTTTGCCAACCTCAAGGACAAATACCCTGAGGCTCAGGTAGGTATCATCGGTTCCGGTCGCGCCGAAGCCGACCTGCGTGCCGACATCGAACGCCTGGGCCTGACCGGCCGTGCACACCTGCTGGGCTTCCGTGAGGACGGCATGAAATACGTGCGCGGCTTTGACATCTGGACCATGCCGTCGTTGTTCGAGGGCCTGGGCTTGGCGCTGCTTGAAGGCATGAGCGGGCACTTGCCGGTGATTGCCTCCAACGGCCCGGCTATGTTGCCGCTGGTACAGGGGGCTGGCGGCCTTTCCCATGATCCGGGCAACGTCGAGCAATTGACCGCCGCCCTGGACACTTACCTGGCCTTGAGCGACGAACAGCTGCGTGCCAAGGGCGAAGAGGTGTTCCGTTATCTGGTGGCCAATCACACCCTTGACGAGTTCAAGCACAAGTACCTGACCTTGATTGAAACCGGTTTGCGTGAAGTAGGTAGAGCATGAGTCACCCACAACCCCTGGTCTCGGTGATCATCGCGTCCTACAACCATGGTCCGTACATCGAGCAGAGCATCCTTAGCGTACTGGGGCAGACCTACAGCCATATCGAATTATTGGTGGTGGATGACGGCTCCAAGGATGACAGTGTCGAGCGTATTCGCCGTTTGCAGGCCGAGCATGGCTTTGACTTCCAGGTCCAGCAGAACCAGGGCCTGACCAACACCCTCAATGGTGCTATCGCCCGGGCCAAGGGCAGCCTGATCGTGCCGTTCGGCTCGGATGACATCATGTTGCCCGAGCGTATCGCGACCCAGGTTGCCTACATGGACGGCAAGCCGAAGGTCGGTATCTGCGCCGGTAACATCGAGCTGATCGATGGCGACGGCAAGCCATACCCGGAGAAAAAGCAGCACCGTGACCTGCCGTTTCGCAGCCTGGACTTCGACGATCTGTTCATGGATCGAAAACCCTTTCCGCCGGCGCCCACACTGATGATCCGCCAGGAGGCGCTGGCGCAAGTCGGTGGTTTCGATCCGTTGATCCCCTTGGAAGACCTGCTGATCGAACTGAAAATTACCCACGCCGGCTACACCATCGACGTGCTGGGCGTGGTGATGGCGCGTTATCGTCAGCACGCCACCAATACGTACAAGAACCACCGCTACATGATCCAGAACATCCTCAAGACCTATGGCTTGTTCAGCGAGCACCCGGCTTATGATCAGGTTCGCTATAACTTCCTGAACTCGATGTTCCTCAAGACCGCCGACCGTGATCGCCCGTTGGCGCGGGAGGTTCTCAAGCAGATCCCGTTGAAGTTCTGGGGGCGCAAGACCTTGCGTGGGTTGGTGCGGCTCTATCTGACACCGCTCAGAAGCTGAAGCGGCAAGGGATATGAAAAAAGCGACTATCAGCAGTGATAGTCGCCTTTTTTATCAGCTGGCGGGGCGGACTTGGCTGAGCACTTGTTCGCGAATCTTCAGCGTGGCGGCTTGGCTCGCAACCGAGGCGTAACCTTTGAGCAGCTGTTCGAAGTGGGTTTCGAACAGCCAGGCGCGGTCCTGCGGATAGCGTTGCATATGGCGCAGATTGCGTTGGCGCAACGCGTGGCGCAGTGCTGAAGGGTAGACGCGCAGGTCTGCCACGTCGATCAAGCCGAACTCGCCATCGTCCATCAACAATACATTGCCCAAATGCAGCGAGCGGAAGTACACGCCGCGCTCATGCAACTGCGCCATGAACCGTCCAAAACGTTCGACCAGGGACTCACGCAGGCTGCTGTCCAGGCTTTGCAGTGCCTGGCGCAGGGTCAAGCCGGGCAGGGGCGTGTAGGTCACGGCGCTGCTGGCATCGGGTAAGCGATAGAGGCCTAGGATTTCCGGCGTGGGAATGCCCAGGGTGCGCAATTGCTCGCTGTTGCTGGCAAACCGTTCGGAGTAAGGGTTGAAGCTGCCGGAGGTGTACCAGCGGCGTGCACGGAACAGCTTGAGGAAGCTGCCATCTTCCAGGCGCAGGACTTTCGGCCCCAGGCCGTCTGCTTCAATGACGTGAGCGTTGCTGCACAACTGATCGAAGTTGGTGGTGTTGATCGCTTGCACCGGCATGCGCAACACGCTGCGACGGCGCTGGGCGATGCTCAGGCCGGCGATGATTGCCAGGGGAACCCACAGCAGGAACCAATGCTCCTTGGGACGCGACAGAATGCCACCGCCTTCGGTCAGGCCTGCACCGATACCGTAGGCCAACAGGGAGGAACCGAGGATGAACAGTGGTTGTGCCCGTTCCTTGAAGCTTTTGTAAAGGCCCCAGCCAAGCATGAAGACCCATGGGATAAAGCCGATGATACCGACGTAATAAAGCACGCCGAGGGCGAAGCTGTGGGGTTCGCGAAGTTGATTGCCATCTGCCAGTGTCAGATACAGATCGGAGTCGTAGCTATGGCCGATCCAGGGGTGCTCTCCAATCAAGTGCAGCGACATGCTCCAGAGTTCCAGGCGAAACGAGCTGCCGCGGTCAGTGATCAACTCGGGACAAAACAGCAGTAGCGCGATCCCTCCTACAACCAGGCCGGAGATCAATACCACCGCACGCAGGTTGCGGCTGACAAAACTGATCCACAGGATTGCCAGCGTCAGCGCAACCAATGGGGTGCGTGAGCCGGTTGCCAAGACGGCCAAGGTCATGATTGCCAGGGCGGGTATGCTGAACCAGAGCACTTTCAGGCGCGGGGTGGTCATGCAGACATACAGCCAGTAAATGCAGAAAAAGCCGAAGACATGGGAGCTGAGCAGCGGGTTATCGAGGGCGCCCCGGCCGCCGATCATACGCATACCCGGCTGATACCCTTTCGCGAACGCCACCAGGTTGTATAGGCACACCACCAGCGCAATCACTGCCGCACTGAAGAAGATCGGTTTGAACAACTCATTGCGGTAATGCAGCAAAAACCCAAAACCACCAAACAGCATGAGCGTGTTCAGCGGGCGTTTGAGCAGGTCGGTGTCGTTGGTCGATTCAGGGGTCCAGAGCATGCTGGTCAGCGCCCAGGCGGAGAACACCAGAAACGCAATCGCCAGGGGTTCGCGCAACAGCTCCTTGAGCTCTCGGGGGCGCATGCACAACAGGAACAGGGTTGGCACGCTGAACGTTATGTAGAAGAAGCGGTGCAGTACATTACGGTTGGTGACGAAGAACAGGGCACTCAGGAGCAGCAACAAGCCAATGGGCAAAATCCATAGGATCAGGAAGTCGAAAACGCGATTTGAGCCATAGGTAAGGCGCTTGGAGTGCATACAGTAAAAGCCATTCCAGAAAGAGAAAGCCGACCATCTTAAGGTAGTGGCTATGTAATGTCGCCGGTCGGGTCCAACCGGGCCGCGGCTTACGCCGGGTGCAAGTACAACAGAGAAGCTGTGCTAAAGTCAGCCTCCTTTTTCAAAACGCCGCGTGATATGACCGACTCCAGTCCGAGCGCAAGCCCTTCGAGCTTGAAAATATACTTCCGCCTGCTTAGTTACGTTAAGCCCTATATGGGCTTGTTCGCGTTGAGTATCGTCGGATTTCTGATTTTCGCGTCAACCCAGCCGATGCTGGGTTACATCCTCAAGTACTTTGTCGATGGCCTTTCCAACCCGCAAGCCGTGTTGTTCCCCACCGTGCCGTTCCTGCGGGACCTGCAATTGCTGCAGGCCGTTCCGCTGCTGATCATCTTGATCGCTGCCTGGCAGGGCTTGGGGTCATTCCTGGGCAACTACCTGTTGGCCAAGGTCTCCCTGGGCCTGGTCCACGACCTGCGGGTGCAGTTGTTCAACAACCTGCTGACGCTGCCTAACCGGTATTTCGACAATCACAACTCAGGGCACCTGATTTCCCGCATCACCTTCAACGTGACCATGGTTACGGGCGCGGCGACCGATGCCATCAAGGTGGTGATCCGCGAAGGCATGACGGTGATCTTCCTGTTCGCCTCCCTGCTGTACATGAACTGGCGCCTGACGCTGGTCATGATCGCCATCCTGCCGTTGATTGCGGTGATGGTCAGCACGGCTAGCAAGAAATTCCGCAAGCAGAGCAAAAAGATCCAGGTGGCAAT
>NZ_JBOICG010000632.1:0-5214 GCF_050739995.1 Pseudomonas sp.
CTTCTCGGTGCGGTCGCCGGCAGCGAACACAGGAGCGGCGGCGGCAGGAGCAGCAGCCTTGGCGGGTGCGGCAGCCGGAGCGTTCTTCTTGGCTTCAACAGCAGCAACCACGTCTTCCTTGGTCACACGGCCGTCTTTGCCGGTGCCTTTGACGGAAGCCAGGTTGATACCGTTTTCTTCAGCCAGCTGACGCGCAGCCGGTGCAGCGATCGGGTCTTCAGCGCCAGCGGCCGGAGCGGCAGCTGGAGCGGAGGCAGCCGGTGCAGCAGCGGCGGCAGGAGCAGCGGCAGCAGCACTGCCCTCTTCGATCGAGCCCAGGACCTGGTTCGACAGGACGGTAGCGCCCTCTTCGGCAACGATCGCGCCCAGCACGCCGTCAGCTTCAGCCAACACTTCCAGAACGACTTTGTCGGTCTCGATGTCGACGATCAGGTCGTCACGCTTTACAGCGTCGCCTGGTTTCTTGTGCCAGGTGGCAACGGTGCCATCGGCAACCGATTCCGGGAATGACGGGGCTTTGATTTCGATAGCCATTATCTGTGGGTCCTTAAAATTCGGTTTCAGTCAGCGCGAAGGCGTTAAACAGTGAAAGCATCTTGCAGCAGTTTTTCCTGCTGCTCGGCGTGCATCGACGCATAACCACACGCAGGTGCAGCAGAAGCATCGCGACCGGCGTATTCCAGGCCCAGGGCCTTGTTGTGGTTACCGATGCTGCGACGCAGGTGATGCTGGCTGCTGTACCACGCGCCCTGGTTCATCGGCTCTTCCTGGCACCACACCACATTGGTGAGGTTGGTGTAAGGCGCGATGGCCTCCATCAGGTCGTCTTCCGGGAACGGGTAAAGCTGCTCGATACGCACGATGGCGATGTCTTCGCGGCCTTCGGCACGGCGTTTTTCCAGCAAGTCGTAGTAAACCTTGCCGCTGCACAGGATCAGGCGAGTGACCTTGGCTGCGTCCAGGGTGTCGATTTCTGGAATTACGGTCTGGAACGAACCATCGGCCAGATCTTCCAGGGTCGAGATGGCCAATTTATGACGCAACAGCGATTTCGGGGTCAGCACTATCAGCGGCTTGCGCAGCGGGCGGATAACCTGGCGGCGCAGCAAGTGGTAGATCTGGGCCGGGGTAGTCGGCACGCACACCTGGATGTTGTGCTCGGCGCACAGCTGCAGGTAACGCTCCAGACGGGCCGAGGAGTGCTCAGGACCCTGACCTTCATAACCGTGTGGCAGCAACATGGTCAGACCGCACAGGCGACCCCACTTGTGCTCGCCGCTGGTGATGAACTGGTCGATAACCACCTGGGCACCGTTGGCGAAGTCACCGAACTGGGCTTCCCAGATCACCAGCGCGTTCGGCGTGGTGGTCGAGTAACCGTATTCGAACGCCAGTACGGCTTCCTCGGAGAGGAACGAATCGTACAGGTCGAAACGAGGCTGGCCTTCGTACAGGTGTTGCAGAGGTACGTAGGTGGTCGCGTCTTTCTGGTTGTGCAGTACCGCGTGACGGTGCGAGAACGTACCACGGCCGATGTCCTGGCCAGTCATACGGATCGGGTGACCTTCGAACGCCAGGGTCGCGTACGCCATGGTTTCGGCGTAACCCCAGTTGATCGGCAGGCCGCCGGCTTGCATCTTCTGACGGTCTTCGTAGATCTTCGCCACCTGGCGCTGAACCACGAAGCCTTCCGGAATTTCCAGCAACTTGGCGGACAATTCCTGCAAGGTCTTCAAATCGAAAGACGTATCGTGACGTGCAGTCCAGCCATGGCCCAGGTATGGGCGCCAGTCCACGAACAGCTCTTTGTTCGGCTCTTTGACCAGGCTTTTCACTACGTGCAGACCGTTGTCCAGCGCGTTGCGGTATTCATCGACTTTCGCCTGAACACGCGCATCGTCAACCACGCCGGCCTTGATCAGGCTTTCGGCGTACAGCTCACGAGTGGTGCGCTGCTTGGTGATCTGCTGGTACATCAACGGCTGGGTGCCGCTTGGTTCGTCAGCTTCGTTGTGACCGCGACGGCGGTAGCAAACCAGGTCGATGACCACGTCACGCTTGAACTGCATGCGATAGTCGACAGCCAGTTGCGTCACGAACAGCACGGCTTCCGGATCATCACCATTCACATGGAGGATCGGCGCCTGGATCATCTTGGCAACGTCGGTGGCGTACTCGGTGGAACGCGCGTCCAACGGGTTGCTGATGGTGAAGCCCACCTGGTTGTTGATGACGATGTGAACGGTACCACCGGTCTTGAAGCCGCGAGTCTGCGACATCTGGAACGTTTCCAGGACCACGCCCTGACCGGCGAATGCCGCGTCACCGTGGATGGAAATCGGCAGGACCTTCTCACCGGTGGAGTCGTTGCGACGATCCTGGCGTGCACGGACCGAACCCTCGACCACTGGAGAAACGATTTCCAGGTGGGATGGGTTGAAGGCCATGGCCAGGTGAACTTCACCGCCGGTAGTCATCACGTTGGACGAGAAGCCCTGGTGGTATTTAACGTCACCGGAACCCAGCTCGACCTTCTTCTTGCCTTCGAACTCGTCGAACAGCTCACGCGGGTTCTTGCCGAAGGTGTTGACCAACACGTTCAGGCGACCACGGTGGGCCATGCCGATCACGATTTCCTTGGTGCCGTAGGAACCGGAACGCTGGATCAGCTCGTCGAGCATCGGGATCAGGCTTTCGCCGCCTTCCAGGCCGAAACGCTTGGTGCCCGGGTATTTGGTACCCAGGTATTTTTCCAGGCCTTCAGCAGCGGTCACGCGCTCAAGCAGGTGGCTGCGCACGTCGGCGGACAGCACCGGGCGACCACGCACACCTTCCAGGCGATGCTGGAACCAGTGACGTTGCTCGGAATCGGTGATATGCGTGAACTCAGCGCCGATGGTGCGGCAATATGTCTGCTGCAACGCTTCGTGAATTTCGCGTAGGCTCGCTTCCTCTTTGCCGATGAACAGGTCGCCGGCACGGAAGGTCGTATCAAGATCGGCATTGGTCAAGCCGTAATGATTGATCGACAGGTCTGCAGGTGCAGGACGCTTCCAGAGCCCCAGCGGGTCAAGCTGGGCCGCCTGGTGGCCACGCATCCGGTAGGCCTGGATCAGTCGCAGTACTTCAACTTGCTTCTTCTCATGCTCACTGCTCACGCTCCCGGCGGAAACCGGTTGGGCGCGGCGCTGGTTCTTTGCCAGCAGCACGAACTGATCGCGAATTGTTGCGTGCGATACATCGGTGGCAGCGTTGCCGTCTGAAGACAACGTCTGAAATTTGGTGCGCCATTCTTCTGGCACAGCGTTAGGGTCGTGCAGGTAGAGCTCATAAAGCTCTTCCACATAGGCAGCGTTACCACCTGAAAGATAGCCGCTGTTCCACATGCGCTGCATCACGCTTTCTTGCATGCTTGGTCACCCTCGGTTAGGGGACACCACCGGCGAAGACACCGAGTCTGCTTGCAAAAGGCCGAGTGCAGCGACCAAAACAAGCCACTTAGGATCACGCTGATAGTCCGGGTACCAACCCGGATGCCCCTGCTTGTCTCATTTCTTCAAAATAAGAGCCGCGACCTTGTAAGTCGCTGCTCAGGTTAAAACTACGGCGCCGGTTGAAGCCTGCGCCGTAGCATCTACGGGCACAACGGTCCTGCTTTGCTACAACGTCGCTTACACGCCGCTTTGCAGCAGCATGTTACGGATGTGACCAATGGCCTTAGTCGGGTTCAGGCCTTTGGGACATACGTTGACGCAGTTCATGATCCCGCGGCAGCGGAATACGCTGAACGGGTCATCCAGTGAAGCCAGACGCTCGGACGTCTTGGTGTCACGGCTGTCTGCCAGGAAGCGGTACGCTTGCAGCAGAGCGGCTGGACCCAGGAACTTGTCCGGGTTCCACCAGAAGGATGGGCACGAAGTCGAGCAGCAAGCGCACAGGATGCACTCGTACAGACCGTCGAGCTTTTCACGCTCTTCCGGGGACTGCAGACGCTCGATGGCCGGAGCCGGCGTGTCGTTCTGCAGGAACGGCTTAACTTTCTCGTATTGCTTGTAGAAGATGCTCATATCAACAACCAGGTCACGGATAACCGGCAAACCTGGCAGAGGACGAACGATCAGCTTATTGCCTTTCACCACGGCGGACAGCGGCGTGATGCATGCCAGGCCGTTCTTGCCGTTGATGTTCATACCGTCGGAGCCACAAACGCCCTCACGGCAAGAGCGACGATAGGAGAAACCCTCGTCCTGCTCTTTGATCAGTGCCAATACATCCAGCACCATCAGGTCTTTACCACCGGTATCGACCTGGAATTCCTGCATGAACGGCGCGGCGTCCTGATCAGGGTTGTAGCGATAAACACTGACTTTCAACATGGCAGCCACCCTTAGTAAGTCCGAATCTTCGGTTCAAACGTCGGAACCGTCTTCGGCGAGAAGTTCACGGCACGCTTGGTTACGCGCTTGTCACCCGGGAAGTACAGGGTGTGGCACAACCAGTTTTCGTCGTCGCGATCTTCAAAGTCTTCACGGGCGTGGGCACCACGGGATTCTTTACGAACCTCGGCAGCGATTGCAGTTGCTTCGGCCACTTCCAGCAGGTTTTGCAGCTCAAGGGCTTCGATACGAGCAGTGTTGAACGCTTGGCTCTTATCGTTGATCTTGACGTTGGCGATGCGCTTGCGCAGATCGGCCAACTGGGCAATACCCTTCTGCATGTATTCGCCGGTACGGAATACACCGAAGTAGTTCTGCATGCAGCTTTGCAGCTCGCGACGCAGAGTAGCCACGTCTTCGCCATCGGTACGCTCGTTCAGGGCGTTCAGGCGCGCCATGGCGGCATTGATGTTGGCTTCGGTGGCGTCGTCGTAATGGATACCGTCGGTCAGCGCCTTTTCCAGGTGCAAGCCGGCAGCACGGCCGAATACCACCAGGTCGAGCAGCGAGTTGCCGCCCAGACGGTTGGCACCGTGAACCGATACGCAAGCCACTTCACCTACCGCGAACAGACCAGGGATGATCTGGTCAACGCCGTCGGCGTCCTGGGTGATCGCCTGGCCATGAATGTTGGTGGCAACGCCGCCCATCATATAGTGGCAAGTTGGAACAACCGGGATCGGCGCAACAGCCGGGTCAACGTGGGCAAAGGTCTTGGACAGCTCCATGATGCCTGGCAGACGGCTGTGCAGCACTTCTTCACCGAGGTGATCGAGCT
>NZ_JBOICG010000633.1:0-9310 GCF_050739995.1 Pseudomonas sp.
ATTCCCCAGTGGCAGCTGGAATGCCTGCCATAGCCATCTCACAGTCAACGCTTCTCTAGTGTGTGCCTCAACGGCGCAAACAACGCTTCGATATCCTCGTTGCCCAATTGCCAATCCCCGGTCGTCCGTCCGTCCAGCACACCCGCTGCCAAGTCGGACTTCTCCTTCTGCAAGTGCTGGATTTTCTCCTCCACCGTGCCCCGGGCAATCATCTTGTAGACAAACACCGGTTTCTCCTGCCCGATGCGATAGGCGCGGTCGGTGGCCTGGTTTTCCGTGGCCGGGTTCCACCATGGGTCGTAGTGGATCACCGTATCGGCTTCGGTCAGGTTCAAGCCCACGCCGCCGGCCTTCAGGCTGATCAGAAAAATCTGTAGCTTGCCGCTCTGGAAATCCTTCACCGGCGTACGCCGATCACGGGTCTGGCCTGTCAACAGAGCGTAGGCGATGCCACGTTTTTTCAGCTCGTCTTCGATCAGGCTCAGCATCGAGGTGAACTGGGAAAACAGTAGGATTCGCCGGCCTTCCTCAAACAGCTCCTCCAGCATCTCCATCAGGCTGTCGAGCTTGCCTGAGCTGCTGCCGCGGGCAGGCAGGGTGGCGTCGTTGACCAGGCGCAGATCGCAACACACCTGCCGTAGCTTGAGCAGTGCTTCAAGAATGATGATCTGGCTGCGTGCCACGCCCTTGCGGGTGATCTCGTCGCGTACCTTCTTGTCCATGGCCAGGCGCATGGTTTCGTATACATCACGCTGGGCTTCGTTGAGGTCGACCCAATGGATGATCTCGGTCTTGGGCGGTAACTCCGTGGCCACCTGCTCTTTGGTACGGCGCAGCAGAAACGGTTTGATCCGACCGTTGAGGTGCTGCAATCGCACCTCGCTCGCGCGTTTTTCGATGGGCACGCGGTAATCGCGGTTGAAGCTTTTCACATCGCCCAGCCAACCGGGCAGCAGGAAGTGGAACAGCGACCACAGTTCGCCCAAGTGGTTTTCCAGTGGCGTGCCACTCAGGCACAGGCGTTGGCGTGCGTTCAACTCGCGTGCAGCCTGGGCTGCCTTGCTGTTGGGGTTCTTGATGTACTGGGCTTCGTCGAGGATCAGCACGTGCAAGGGGAGGGCTGCGAGCTGTTCGATGTCTTTGGGCAGCAATGCATAGGTGGTCAATAACAGGTCATAGTCTTGCAGATTCGCGAAGTGTTTCTTGCGTCCGGCACCGTAGAGCGCCAACACCTTGAGTTGCGGTGTGAAGTGCGCCGCTTCATCCATCCAGTTGGGGATCAGGCTGGTGGGCATGACCACCATGCACGGTCGGTCCAGGCGACCAGCGGCTTTTTCACTGAGAATGTGCGCCAGAGTTTGCAGGGTTTTACCCAAGCCCATGTCATCCGCAAGAATCCCGCCGACGTCCAGTTGACGCAGCGACTGCATCCAGCTCAGGCCTTCCAACTGATACGGGCGCAGGGTCGCATTCAACCCTTCAGGCGCCACGCAGGTGAAATCCTTGATGTCGCGCAAGCGTTGGGCAAAGTTGCGGATTTTCTCGCCGCCCTCCCATTGCAACGGCAGGTCTTCCAGCGGGTTCAGACGGGTCGCATCGGCCTTGGCCAGGCGCAACGCCGTGGTGCCGGGATCTTGCAGATAAAACTCGCCGAGGGTCGCCAGCACCGGTTTCAAGCGGCCGTAGGGCAACGCCACTTGTATCGGGCCATGGCCATTTGGCAGGCCCGGGATATTCACTAGGATCAGCTCATCATCTCGACGCCGAGCAAGCTTCTCCGGGTTGAGAATCTCGGTGTGAGAGCGCATCAGGTTCAACAGGATCGGTAACAGGCTCAGCCGCTCGCCGTTGACGATGATCCCCAGTTCCAGATCGAACCAGTCGCGCTCCGGCCCTTCATCGACCGTGGCGTACCAGTCATCGACGGCGCTCAGGTCGAAACCGAAATCATCGTCGATCAGCAACTCCCAACCCTCTGCCCGCAATGTCGGTGTGGCATTGAGGGTGAACGTCAGCCAGGCGCTGTCATTGACCATCTCGAACAGTTCGCCGGCGCTTTCCGGCAAGGCCTTGCTCTGGCGCGTGGCAATCTTGAAACCCAGCAAGCGCAGTTGCTCGCGATAGCGCTGCTCCAGCTCGGGATGGCGTTTGATCCGCAGGCTCTGGGTTTCCTGGCGCACGATGATATCGGCGTTTTTCTGCCCGCTGACATAGTTGCCCAGGTAATTGAACGACAACGCTGCGCGGTGCTGGATATAGCGCTGCATCTTGCCGTTGCGCGGTTCAAACGCACTGAACTCCACGCTTGCCATCCACAGGCGCGGCACCGGCAGCACATCCTCCATCACGACCTGCGGCAACACCACGCGGTTATCCAACACGGCCTGGAGTTTTTCCAGCAGCTCGGCATCCTGGGCGGCGGCAGGGTAGGCCAGGGTTTCCTGGACTTTGAGCAGCACTGCCGCGATGTGCTTGCAGTTGGTATGCACCGGGCAGGTACAACGGCTGTCCACCAGGATCAGCGTGCCCTTGGCCGATTCGCGTAGTGAGATGGTCTGGCGGTAAACGTTGCCGCCGGAGCCTTCGCAGCTGGCGACGATGGTGCTGTCGCCGGACTCGACGATGCGCACGCGATTCTCCAGCGCGTAACGCCGCCCGCGCTCGAGGCTCTGCTCTTTGAAGCGATTGGCCCACGATGGGGCCAGGGGTTTGGTCAGCGTCGACGTCAGGGGCATGGCGTTGGATCAGTCCTGAATGTCGGGCGGTGGTGCGCTGGGTGGCTTGGCGGTCAGCGACGTGATCTTGATCAGCAGTGCCAGATGGCCGCCATCCAGATAATTGAGCTGGTTGTTCTTGGTGCGTACGTCTTTCTGGGCCAGGTGCTCGCTGGCGATCACGCTGCCCTTGCTGTCGAACTGGTTGATCCAGAAGTCCGCGTCGATGTCGGTGAAGCGGCCCAATTGCAGGTTCAGCACGCCCTCGATAGGGAACTGGCCAAACTGTTCCTGGCCATCGGTGATAGCGATCTTCACCGGCTGATCGCCGAGGTTCTGCTCCCACGCCTTGTGCGCCAATACGGTGTAGCTGTTATCGGTATTCAGCTTATCGACGATGTTGTTCAGGCGAGGCGGGCTCAGTTTGTCATTGCCCAAGTGTGCGGCGCCGGCGTCCCAGTTTTCCGGAGCTGCGCGGCTGTTGATCACCGGCTCCGCATTCTGGCGCACCAGGATCATTTCCACCTGGTACAGGCTGTCGGCAAATGCCGAAGGCGCGAGTACCACCAACAACAGGCTCAGAATGCGGAACACGCGCATGGGGGCGTCCTTAAACAGATTTCGGGATGAGGCGTTCAAACAGCGCCTCCAGGGTATTGAAGCGTTCTTCGGCGCGCTCCATCGGCACCATGAATTTGAACAGCGTAGCCCCTTCGAACTTGTAGCGGTTGGGCTGGCCCTGGATCAGCTTGATCAGCACCAGTGGGTCCACCGGCGTTTGCGCTTCGAACTCGATACGCCCACCCTGCGGTCCGGCGTCGACTTTCTTGATGCCAAGCTGTTCGGCCTGCAATTTGAGCAAGGTCAGGCGCACCAGGTTCTTGGTCGGTTCTGGCAACAGGCCGAAGCGGTCGATCATCTCCACTTGCAGATCCTTGAGGCCTTCTTCGTCGGTGGCCGAGGCAATGCGCTTGTACAGGATCAGCCGCGCATGCACGTCCGGCAGGTAGTCTTCGGGGATCAGCGCCGGCAAGCGCAGGTTGATCTCCGGACCGCCGCCCAATGGCTGATCGAGGTTCGGCTGCTCGCCTTTGCGGATGGCTTTCACCGCCCGTTCGAGCATCTCCATGTACAGGGTGAAGCCCACCGCCTGGATCTGTCCGCTCTGGCCGTCGCCCAGCAGTTCGCCGGCACCACGGATTTCCAGGTCGTTAGTGGCCAGTACAAAGCCGGCACCGAGATCTTGAGTGTTGGCGATGGCTTCCAGTCGCTTTTCCGCATCGCCAGTAATCTGCTGGCGCGGAGGTGTCAGCAAGTAAGCATAGGCTTGGTGGTGACTACGCCCGACCCGGCCGCGCAGCTGATGCAGTTGTGCCAGGCCGAACTTGTCCGCGCGCTCGATGATGATGGTGTTGGCGCTCGGCACGTCGATGCCGGTCTCGATGATGGTCGAGGCGATCAACACGTTGAAGCGCTTGTGGTAGAAGTCGCTCATCACCTGTTCGAGTTCGCGCTCGCGCATCTGGCCGTGGCCGATGGCAATACGGGCTTCCGGCACCAGTTCGGCGAGGTCGGCGGCGCACTTTTCGATGGTTTTCACGTCGTTGTGCAGGTAGTAAACCTGCCCGCCGCGCAGCAGTTCACGCAGCAGCGCTTCCTTGACTGTGCTTTTGTTCTGCTCCATCACGAAGGTACGCACCGACAGGCGACGTGCTGGCGGCGTGGCGATGATCGACAGGTCGCGCATGCCCGACACTGCCATATTCAGCGTACGCGGAATCGGGGTGGCGGTCAGGGTCAGAATATCGACCTCACTGCGCAGGGCCTTGAGCTGTTCTTTCTGGCGCACACCGAAGCGGTGTTCTTCATCGATGATCACCAGGCCCAGGTTCTTGATCTTCACGTCGTCCGACAGCAGCTTGTGGGTGCCGATCACGATGTCGATCTTGCCTTCAGCCAGGTCGGCGACGGCAGCATTCACCTCCTTGGCGGATTTGAAGCGGCTCATCACTTCCACGGTCACCGGCCAGTCGGCAAAACGATCGCGGAAGCTGTTGTAGTGCTGTTGGGCGAGCAGGGTGGTCGGCACCAGGATCGCAACCTGGCGGCCACCGTGCACGGCGATGAAGGCGGCGCGCATCGCCACTTCAGTCTTGCCGAAGCCCACATCGCCGCACACCAGGCGATCCATCGGCTTGGGCGCGAGCATGTCGGCGCGCACGGCTTCGATTGTGGTTTGCTGGTCCGGGGTTTCTTCGAAGGCAAAGCCGGCGCTGAAGGTGGCGTAGTCGGCTTTCGGGTCGGCGAACGCATAACCTTCGCGGGCGGCACGACGGGCATAGATGTCGAGCAGTTCGGCGGCCACATCGCGCACCTGTTCGGCGGCTTTGCGCTTGGCTTTCTGCCAGGTCTCGGAGCCCAGGCGGTGTAACGGCGCCAGGGCGTCGTCGCTGCCGGTGTAGCGGGCGATCAGGTGCAGGTTGGCCACAGGCACGTAGAGCTTGGCGCCTTCGGCGTATTCCATGGTGAGGAATTCGGCGGCCTGGTTGTCGATCTCGAGGGTCTGCAAGCCCAGGTAGCGGCCGACGCCATGGTCGATATGCACCACCGGCGCGCCTTCGCGCAGCTCGGTGAGGTTCTTGATCACGGCATCATTGTTGGCGTCGGCGCGTTTTTCGCGGCGACGACGCTGCATCACGCGTTGGCCGAACAGCGGGCTCTCGGCGATCAGCGCCAGGGCCGGGTCGTCCAACAACAGGCCTTCGTCCAGCGGCGCGATGGTGATCGCCAGGCGTTCTTTGCTTTTTACAAAGTCCGGCCAGCTGTCGACGGTTTTGGGTCGCAGCTTCAGGCGTTCCAGCAGTTCCAGCAGCACTTCACGGCGGCCGGCGGATTCGGCGGTAAACAGCACGCGGCCGGGGAAGTCACCGAGGAAGTTGGAGAGTGCTTCCAGGGGTTGGTTGGCCTTGGCTTCAATCGCCAGGTTGGGCAACGTCTGCGCGGGGAAGCGCTCGCGACCGGCGCCACTGTCCACATCCTGCTGGCTGGCGACCACGCGTGGCCAACTCTTCAGGCGGGCGAAGCAGTCTTCCACCGGTAGGAATAATTCGGCTGGCGGCAATAAAGGACGGGAGGGATCGACGCGACGTTCTTCGTAGCGGTTACGCACATCGTTCCAGAAGTTTTCCGCCGCTTGCTCGATGCCCGGCAGCGAGAACACCTGGGTGTCCTGGGGCAAGTAATCGAACAGCGTGGAGGTTTCGTCGAAGAACAACGGCAGGTAGTACTCGATACCGGCGGGCGTGATCCCGCTGCTCAGGTCCTGAAAGATCGGGCAGCGGCGGAAGTCGACGTCGAAGCGTTCACGGAAGCGCGCCTTGAAGCGGGTGACCGCATCTTTTTGCAGCGGGAATTCCCGCGCCGGCAGCAGCTTGACCGAGTCCACTTTATCGATAGAGCGCTGGCTCTCTGGATCGAAGGTGCGCAGGGTCTCGATTTCGTCATCAAACAAGTCGATGCGGTACGGCAGTTTGCTGCCCATCGGGAACAGGTCGATCAAGGCGCCCCGCACGGCGAACTCGCCGTGCTCGTACACCGTGTCGACACAGCGGTAGCCGCTGGCCTCCAAGCGCGTACGCATTTGCTCGACATCCAGCTTCTGGCCGACATCCAGCACCAGGCTGCTGCCCAGCAGGAACTTGGTCGGTGCCAGGCGATGCAACGCCGTGGTAATAGGCACTACCAGCACGCCGTGGGCCAGTTCCGGCAAGCGGTACAGGCTGGCGATGCGCTGGGAGATGATGTCCTGGTGCGGCGAGAACAGGTCGTAGGGCAGGGTTTCCCAGTCGGGGAAATGCAGCACCGGCAGATCGGGGGCGAAGAAGCTCAGCTCCTGCTCCAACCGTTCAGCGCTTTGGCTGTCGGCGGTGAGCAGCAGGGTAAAGCGCTTGGCTGCGCTGGCAGCCTCGGCAATGGCCAGGCTCAGGGCGGCACCGGGCAGGTTGCCCCAGTGCTGTTTGCCTGCCGCGGCAGGGAGTAGCGGTAGACGCAGGACGGGCACGGAAGGTTGAGCTCCAAGCGTTGCGACAAAGTCGGTAATTGTAACGGCCCAAGGTGCCGCCTGTCAGTTGCTGACTGTGCCTAATGCGGTTTGTAGGAAATGTAGTGGCTAAGACAAACAATGGCGGGTTTTGACTCAATATGTAGTGCCAAAATGTACGCGTTTTTCGGAGGGTTACGGACAAGTTGTCCCGTGCGTGCCATTAGCGGCCTTCTGGAGCCCGCGTATTTACTGGGCTGTAGCGGGGTGTCAATTTTTCGCAAGCACTTTTTGTTGCCGGGCGTGCATTGCTCCGAGGGCGGCCGGGCGGCATAATGTAGCCCCTTTTTTCTGCCCCTACATGTGGAAGGTTCCCGTGACTCAGAAGCCCGACCAGTGTCTTGGTGAATGGATCGACCGTGAAGCACTCGCAGAAGCGATGATTCCGCTTATCGGCCAGCTGTACCGCAATAACAATGTGGTGAGCTCGATCTATGGCCGCAGCCTGATCAACCAGTCTGTCATCGCGATTCTCAAGGCGCACCGTTTTGCGCGCCATCGCTCCGCCGACGACAGCGAACTCTCCGTCCACGAAACATTCCCACTGCTCAAAGCCATGAGCGAGCTCAAGCTCGGTGCGGCTTCGGTAGACCTGGGCAAGTTGGCCTATAAATTCCGCAACGAAGGCAATGGCCGTACCGCCGAGCAGTTCGTGCGCGAAGAAATGGCCGATGTGGTTGGCCAGCAAAATGCCGCTGCCCGTAAAGGCACCGACGTTGTCCTGTACGGCTTCGGTCGTATCGGCCGCCTGCTGGCACGCATCCTGATCGAAAAAACCGGTGGTGGCGACGGCCTGCGCCTGCGCGCCATCGTGGTGCGCAAGGGCGCCGAGAACGACCTGACCAAGCGCGCCAGCCTGCTGCGTCGCGACTCGGTACACGGTCCGTTCAACGGCACCATCGTCATCGACGAAGAAAACAACACCATTACCGCCAACGGTAACCTGATCCAGGTGATCTACGCGAAGAACCCGTCCGAGGTGGATTACACCCAGTACGGCATCAAGGACGCCCTGCTGGTGGATAACACCGGCGTATGGCGTGATGCCGAGGGCTTGGGTCAGCACCTGGCCTGCCCGGGTATCGACCGCGTTGTGTTGACCGCGCCTGGCAAGGGCAAGCTGAAGAACATCGTTCACGGCATCAACCACGCTGAAATCACCGCTGACGACAAGATCGTGTCTGCCGCTTCCTGCACCACCAACGCCATTGTGCCGGTGCTGAAGGCTGTGAATGACAAGTTCGGCATCGTTAACGGCCACGTTGAAACCGTTCACTCGTACACCAACGACCAGAACCTGATCGACAACTTCCACAAGGGCGATCGCCGTGGCCGTAGCGCCGCGTTGAACATGGTGATCACCGAGACCGGTGCTGCCACCGCTGCTGCCAAGGCCCTGCCTGAGCTGGCCGGCAAGCTGACCGGTAACGCGATCCGCGTTCCGACGCCAAACGTGTCGATGGCCATTCTCAACCTGAACCTTGAGAAGGCCGCCACCCGCGAAGAGATGAACGAGTACCTGCGCTACATGGCGCTGCACTCCGATCTGCATAAGCAAATCGACTTCGTCAACTCGCAGGAAGTGGTTTCCACCGACTTCGTGGGCTCGCGCCACGCCGGTGTGGTGGATGCCGAGGCGACCATCACCCAGGACAACCGCGTTGTCCTGTACGTGTGGTACGACAACGAGTTCGGCTACAGCTGCCAGGTGGTTCGCGTGATGGAAGACATGGCTGGGGTCAACCCGCCTGCGTTCCCGCGCTAAGCATTTGCGCTAAATGAAAAAGCCCCGACTGGTTCGGGGCTTTTTCATGTCTGTTGGTTTTATGTTGCTTGTACCGGCCTCATCACAGGCAAGCCTGCTCCCACATTTTGATTTGTGAATACATTCAAATGTGGGAGCTGGCTTGCCTGCGATAGCGTCTTATCAGGCGCCGCCAACCACCGAGGCCTGCGCAGTGCGCAGTTCATGCCGATTGCCTTTGAACAATACCAAGGTCGCAATCAACCCCAGCACCGCTGCACCACTGAGCCAGATTCCCGGTGCCGCCTTGTTGTCCAGCACATGGATCAGGTACGTGCAGGCCGCTGGCGTAAACCCACCGAAGGTCGCCGTCGCCAGGCTGTAGGCCAAGGAGAAGCCGGTAGTGCGCACTTCGACCGGCATGATCTCGGTCAGCGCCACCACCATCGCACCGTTGTACGAACCGTACAGGAACGACAACCACAACAGCACGATCAGCAGATGGCTGAAACTTGGGTTGGCTACCAGCCACGACAGGGCCGGATACGCAGTGAGAATCGCCAGAATGGTCGCGCCCAGCAGCAGGGGTTTACGCCCGATCTTGTCGGACACTGCGCCCATCACCGGCAGCCAGATAAAGTTGGAAATACCCACGCACACCGTCACCAGCAGGGCATCGAAGTCCGACAAGTGCAGTTCCGCTTTGCCGAAGGTCGGCGTGTAGGCCGTGATCAGGTAGAACGACACCGTGGT
>NZ_JBOICG010000634.1:0-4952 GCF_050739995.1 Pseudomonas sp.
GCTCAAGCGTCGCCTGTATCGCTTGAGCCTCAATGCCGCCGAACTGCCCGAGCCTGGCACTCCACTGTTCTCGCCCAGCCATAACAGTTCGATCGGCGAAGTGGTGATCGCCGCAAAAGCCGACCAAACCATTGAACTTCTAGCCGTATTGCAAGCCGAAGCTGCCGACAGCGGCGATGTGCACTTAGGCACCCTGGAAGGCCCACGCTTGCAACTGCTTGACCTGCCTTACCCACTGGATCGCGATAAAGAGATCCAGCGTTAATCGTCGTACCTTTTTGCAGCACCCTAGAGAGCATGAATGAACAAGCTGGCGGAAAAAGTCCAACAGGCTTTGGTGAAGGCCATCGACAACGATGACCTGGTTCTGCCGACATTACCGGAAGTGGCCCTGAAGATTCGCCAAGCCGCCGAAGACCCGGATATCAGCATCAGCCATTTGAGCAAAGTGATCGGTCGCGATACCGCCCTGTCGGCGCGGCTGATCAAAGTGGTCAACAGCCCACTGTTGCGCGCCACCCAGGAAGTCACCGACCTACATACCGCCATCACCCGGCTGGGCACCAACTACAGCAGCAACCTGGCCATTGGCCTGGTGATGGAGCAGATCTTTCACGCCCGCTCCGAAGTGGTCGAGCTGAAAATGCGCGAGGTGTGGCGGCGCAGCCTGGAAGTGGCCGGCGTCAGCTATGCCCTGTGCCGCAGCCACAGCCAACTCAAGCCGGACCAGGCAGCCCTCGGCGGCCTGGTGCATCAGATTGGCGTGCTGCCGATCCTCACCTACGCCGAAGACCACTACGAGCTGCTCTCGGACCCGGTCAGCCTCAACCACGTGATCGACAGCATTCACCCGGTGTTGGGGGACAAACTGCTGCGCGTCTGGGACTTTCCGGAAATGCTGGCCAGCCTGCCGGGGCAATACCTGGACCTGGAACGCGAGTCACCGAGTCTGGACTACATCGATTTGGTGCAAATCGCCACGTTGTATTGCCACCGAGGTACCGACCATCCCCTGGCGAGTGTGCCTGTCTCAACGCTGCCGGCCATCAAGAAGTTGCGCCTGGACCCCTACAGCGACGCCCTGCGTGCAGAACTGGACGAAGCACGCTCGATGTTTTACTGATCAACCCGCGATAAAACTCACCCGCACTTTCAACCCCGCTGACTCACCGTCGTGCAGACTGATTTGCGCCAGGTGCGCCCGGCAGATTTCCCCGACAATCGCCAAGCCCAGGCCGGACCCCACACCCTGCTGGCTGCGACGGTAGAAACGCTCGAAGACCCGGTCCCGCTCATCCAGTGGGATACCCGGCCCATCATCCTCCACCTCAAGCACTGCCGGGGCCGTGACCCGCAAGATCACATTGCCACCCGGTGGAGTGTGGGCGAGTGCGTTGTCCACCAAGTTACTCAGCAGTTCGTTCAACAACGTCGGCTCGCCGCGCAGCCACACCGGCTCATCGGCCTCCAGGGCCAAAGCGACGCCCCGCGCATGAGCCAGCGGTGCCATAGCCATCCCCAACTCCCGCGCCAATTGGCTGAGATCGAGCAATTGCGCCCCCCCTTCGGCAATCGCCCGGGCACCGTTTTCGATGCGCGCCAGGGACAACAATTGATTGGCCAGGTGAGTCAGGCGGTCGGTGCCCTGGGCAGCGGTCTCCAAGGTACTGCGCCAGGTGCCGGGGTCTTCTGCGCGCAGACCCAGCTCCAGTCGGGCCTTCAACGCGGCCAGCGGGGTTCGTAGCTCGTGGGAGGCGTCAGCAATGAACTGCGCCTGCCGCTCAAACTGACCGCGCAGGCGTTCGGTGAAGTGGTTGATGGAGCGTACCAGCGGGCCGAACTCGTGCTGCACCTCTACCAGTGGCAGCGGCCGCAAGTCATCGGGCTGACGCTCCTCAACCGCCGTGCGTAGGCGCTCCAGCGGGCGCAGTGCCGCGCTCACGGCAAACCACACCAGCAGCAATGCGCCGATAGCCAGCATGCCCAAGCGCAGCAAGGTGTCGGCCATCAGGCTACGCGCCATGGCAACGCGAGCTTCATCAGTTTCAGCCACACGGATTTCCGCCATGCCGTTCATGTTCGGCTCGGAGACGGCCTTGAGCAGGCTCACCACCCGCACGGGCTGGCCCTGATACTTGGCATCGTAGAAGCGCGCCAAGGCGGGATAATCATCCGTACGCGGCGTACCGGGCGGTGGGCCGGGAAGATGTTCGTAGCCGGAGATCAGCTTCTGATCAATGTCATTGACCTGATAATAAATTCGCCCTGCGCTGTCATAGGCGAAGGTGTCCAGGGCCACATACGGCACATTGGCGCTGAGGGTGCCATCGACCTGGGTCAGCCCGGCGGCGATCGTCCGCGCCGAGGCCAGCAGCGTGCGGTCGTAGGCGGTGTCGGCGGCTTCGCGACCATTCCAGTAAGCACTCATGCCACTGGCGAGCATCAACACCACCAACAGCAGCGCCAGGTTCCACAGCAGTCGCCAGCGCAGGCTGCTGGGCTTATGCATCACGCGCTTCCAGCAAATAACCCAGGCCACGGAACGTCACGATGGCGATGGGTTGGCCATCGAGCTTCTTACGCAGCCGGTGCACGTAGATTTCGATGGCATCGGGGCTGGCTTCTTCGTCCAGGCCGAATACCTGGGAGGCCAGTTGCTCCTTACTCATCACGCGGCCCGGGCGGGCGATCAAGGCTTCCAGTACCGCCTGCTCGCGGGAGGTCAGCGTCATCAGTTCGCCCCCCACCGTGAACCGCCGCGTATCCAGGTCATAGACCAGCACACCACAGGTCTGCTGGCGCTCGCCGCCAAGTACGCTGCGGCGCAGCAACGCCTTGACCCGTGCTTCCAGCTCCGTCAGTTCAAAGGGCTTGGCGAGGTAATCATCGGCGCCCAGGTTCAGGCCATGTACGCGATCCTTCACGTCACTGCGTGCGGTCAGCATCAATACCGGCAGGTTTTTCCCACGCGCCCGCAAACGTGCCAGCACCTCGAAACCATCCATGCGCGGCAGCCCGACATCGAGGACCACCACCGCGTATTCCTCGCTGCTCAAGGCCAGGTCCGCGGCCACGCCATCGTGCAGCACGTCAACGGTCAACCCCGTGCTCTTGAGCGCCTGGGCGACACTTTCGGCGAGCTGCAAATGGTCTTCAACCAAGAGGACACGCATGGATTTCCACCTTATTCGGGCATGGTCGGCGCCACGCTTTGCGAGGCAGTTTACAGGCGCCACCTGCCCTGTGAAGCCCGAAAACATTGAAAGACAACTGAAAGGTTAGTGAAAGGTTCGCCCTTTAGCATCCAACGTCGGTGGTCTATGCCCACCCCGTTGCCTGATCCGCAACACCCGAAAAACGCCTCGAAGCGTTTTCGCCAAAATAAGAACAATAACGGAGTACACCACGATGCTGTCGACACAGCCCCAGGCTTGCCCGCCTGTTCGTTTTTCCCGCCTGACCCAGACCGCCCTCGCCAGTGCCGCCGCCCTTGCCGGCTTTTCGCCGCTCAGCCAGGCCGCTTTCTTCGAAGACAGCAGCGCGACCCTGGAAACCCGCAACATGTACTTCAACCGCGACTTCCGCGACGGCACCAGTGCCCAACAGTCCAAGCGTGACGAATGGGCCCAGGGCTTCATGCTCAACCTGCAATCGGGCTACACCGACGGCACCGTCGGCTTCGGCGTGGATGCACTGGGCATGCTCGGGGTCAAGCTCGACTCCAGCCCCGACCGCACCGGCACCGGCCTGCTGCCCACCGACGACGGTCGCGCGGTCGACGAGTACTCCAAACTGGGCCTGACCGGCAAAGTGAAGATCTCCGCCACCGAGTTGAAAATCGGCGCATTGATCCCCGAACTGCCGACCCTCAAGCCCAACGACGGCCGTATCCTGCCGCAGACCTTCAACGGCGGCCTGCTGACATCGAAAGAATTCAAAAACCTTGTGTTCACCGGTGGTCGCCTGGACAAAGCCAAAGACCGCGATTCCACCGACTACGAAGACATCGCCCTCAACAACAAGAACAGCCGTTTCGTCGGTGGTGCCACCGGCAAGCACTTCAACTTCGGCGGCGTCGACTACAAGTTCGCCGACAAGATCACCGGCAGCTACCACTTCGCCCAGCTCGACGACGTGTACCGTCAGCACTTCCTCGGCCTGGTGGCTTCGCGCCCGATGGGCCCCGGCACTTTTGGCGCCGACCTGCGTCTGGCGATCAGCGATGACACCGGTGCCGCCCGCGGTGGCAACATCGATAACAAATCCCTCAACGGCCTGTTCAGCTATGCCCTCAATGGCCATAAGCTCAGCGCCGGCTACCAGCACATGTCCGGCGACAGCGCCTTTCCCTATGTGGATGGCAGCGACCCGTACCTGGTCAACTTCGTGCAGATCAATGATTTCGCCGGGGCTGAAGAACGCTCCTGGCAGGCACGCTATGACTACGACTTCGCCAAGCTGGGAATTCCCGGCCTGAGTTTCATGAGCCGCTACCTGTCGGGTGACAATATCAAGCTCAAGAACGGCGAGACCGGTAAAGAGTGGGAGCGCAACAGCGAGATCCGCTACGTGGTGCAAAGCGGCACCTTCAAGGACGTGGCCGTGCGCCTGCGTAACGCCACGTACCGCTCCAACTATTCGGCCCGTGATGCGGACGAAGTGCGCCTGTTGGTCAGCTACAGCGTGGCGCTTTGGTAGTCAGCCACCTCATAACAACAAAGACGGAGAGACACCATGACCTTTTCACTACGTAAATTGGCCCTTGCTGCCGGCTGCATGCTGTTCGCCGGCCAACTGCTGGCTGACGAGCCCAAGCGCCCGGAATGTATCGCCCCGGCCTCCCCTGGCGGTGGGTTTGACCTGACCTGCAAACTGGCGCAAAGCGCGCTGGTCAACGAAAAACTGCTGAGCAAACCAATGCGCGTGACCTACATGCCCGGCGGCGTGGGCGC
>NZ_JBOICG010000635.1:0-4269 GCF_050739995.1 Pseudomonas sp.
CAGCAGTAGAGTATCCAGGCAATGAGCGAGCGGTCGGCGCGGGCGAGTTTCATGGGGCGGCACTTTACCATCAGCCGCCGACGAAATGCCTACAAAAAATCCCAGGGCGACTATCCTGAATCGCACATTTTCAGGGAGAGCCAGCCATGAGCTTTGTCATCGCGCGGTGGATCGTCGGCGTTTTTACCTGCATCAGCATGGTGCATCTGTACTGGGCCGCGGGTGGCAAACTCGGGAGCCTCGCCGCCATTCCCCAACTGCCCGGCGAGTTCGCCAGCGGACCACGGCCGGCGTTCAAACCTTCGACGTTGGGCACGTTTCTGGTTGCGATGGGGCTGGTGGCGATTGCGCTGCTCGTTTGCCTACGGGCTGGTCTGTACTTCTCGCCGGTGTCCCATGGGGCGCTGCAGTGGGGCATCAGCGCGATCGCCGTGGTCATGTTCGCCAGGGCGATTGGGGACTCGGAACTGGTGGGTTTTTTCAAAAAGGTGAGTGGGTCGAGGTTTGCACGGTTGGATACGTATTTTTATTCGCCGTTGTGCCTGGTGTTGGGGGTTGGGTTGTTGGTGGTGGCGTGGGGCTAAGTGCCGGCGGATGTGACTTACCAATGGTGAACATTCGCTGATAAGGCAATTTAATGGCCCCTTTGTAACAAAATTCTCGCCAGAATCACTTTTATTTTCAGGTGGTTAGGTGAGGAAGTAAATGCGCACTGTTGGAATCATGCTGATCGCCTGTTCACTGGCCGGCGGCGCGGCTGCCGTGCAGGCACGGGAGTTGCGCGAGGGTGACAAGTACATGTGCAGCTGGGGTGCCGGCACGGCTGCCAGGGCCCAGGAACTCAAGTTGTCGGGCGTGTCGCTGTACGCTGCCAGGCAGAAGATCCAGACCATCAAGTTCAGCAAGTCGTGGATGCGCATGATGGCTATGGGCATCACCGAGCAGACCTATGACAGCCGTTCGCGGCTCAAGCCCGAGGCGATTCGCCAAAGCTTTTATCAGGACTGCCTGCGCTACAAGGTGGCGCGCAAATAGTCCCCGAGTACTTTGCACCGGCCAGTGCAATATCTGCGTAAGCCTGTCCAACTTTGCCGTGATGCCGCTCGACATACTGGTGCCAGGTAAACCAGGAGGCATAGGCCATGACCGATTACGTATTTCCCCCCGCGCAAACCCCATCCTTGGCCATACAGGGCAGCGCCGCGCGTTTCCCTCTGCGTCGCGTATTCTGCGTCGGCCGCAACTACAGCGAACACGCCCGCGAAATGGGGCATGACCCGGATCGTGAGCCGCCGTTCTTTTTCATGAAGCCGGCCGATGCGGTGGTGCCGGCTGAAGGCCTGATTGCCTATCCGCCGCTGACGGCGGACTTGCATCACGAAGTGGAGTTGGTGGTGGCCATCGGCAAGGACGGGGTGGATATCAGCCCTGAGGATGCTTTTTCCCACGTCTGGGGGTATGGCGTGGGGATCGACCTGACGCGCCGCGACCTGCAAGCCCAGGCGAAAAAACTCTCGCGTCCGTGGGAATGGGCCAAAGCCTTTGATGAGTCGGCGCCAAGTAGCGCATTACAGCCAGTGAGCACGATAGGGCATCCGTCCACAGGAAGTATCTGGCTGAAGGTCAATGGCGAGCTGCGCCAGATCGGCGACCTGGCCGACCAGATCTGGTCCGTCAGCGACGTGATCAGCCACGCCTCCAGGTCCGTGGCGCTCAAGGCCGGTGACCTGATTTTCACCGGCACCCCGGCCGGCGTCGGCGCGTTGCAACCGGGAGACGTGGTGACCGCCGGTATCGAAGGCGTTGGCGAGTTGAGTTTCACCCTCGGCAACGGTTGAGGCTAAAGTGGTGCCCTGGCCACCTGAGAGAGCGCTATGCCCGGCACCCGCGTCACCACCTATGGCATGGAACAACGCAGCGACCGCCCCGACTTCTATATCCGTGACAAGCGCGGGCGGGCGGCGCTCACCAGCCCCCACCGGCATGAATACTTCCAGATCCAGATCAACCTCGGCGGCGATACCGTGCAGCATATCGGGGGTGCGGTGCGGCCGTTTCCGCGTAAAGCCCTGGCGTTCATCCTGCCTCATCGCTTGCATGTGATTCCTCACCCGGAGGACGGCGAGTTCATGCTGATCAACTTCAGCCAGGCGTTTTTCCTGCCGCAGCTGACCTGTGATCCGTTGGATCTGGAGGACATCCCCATCGGCCAGGCACCGGAACTGTCGCCATTTCGCTTTCAGGAACAACTGGATTTCATTCTTGATGATGCAGCGTTCGAGCAGGTGAAAACCTGGCTGACCCATATGCGCACCCTCGACGCCCACCGTACCTTTGGTGCCCGCGAGCGGCTCAAGGGGTATCTGTTTCAATTGATCGGCCTGGTGTGTGAACAGTACGCCGAGCCGCTGCAAGTCTTCGCCGCCAACAACGCCATACGGCGCGGGCGCAAGGACGCCTTGGCGCGTGTGCAGGGCTATATTCGCGCGCACGTGCACGAGCCCAGCCTCAACTTGACCGATACGGCCGCCGCCGCATTCCTGTCACCCAACTACTTGACGCATCTGCTGCGCAAGGAAACTGGAAAGCCGTTTTCTCAGTTGGTGCTTGATCGCCGCATGCAACTGGCGCGCACGCTGTTGCTCAACAGTACTCAGATGATCGGCGTCATTGCTCAACGTTGCGGGTTTGCCGATGAAGCCTATTTTTCCCGCTGTTTTCGCAAGGCTCATGGTGTGGCGCCAGGGAAGTTTCGGCGACAACAGCCGGCAGAAATCTAGTCGTCACACGTTTTTTACAAATCCACGACAATGGATATGTTTCTATTTGCATACAATTGCGGGCTTCCAGGGAGGAAGCACTGATGCAAACCGTTATCCGACTGGCAACGCTTGCCGATATCGACACGTTGTTCGCCATTCGTACCGCTGTCGTACAGAACCACTTGAGCCGCGAGCAAATGGCAGAACTTGGCATCACGCCGCAGGTGCTGGCAGACAGTATCCGTGAAGCGCCGTGTGTCTGGATTGCCGAGGTGGTCGATGGCGACTACGTCCGTTATGAGAAGAGCTGGGCGCCCTGATCCCATGAATCCATCAGAACCACCGCCGTCTGACAGCTTTCGCTTTTTTGCGATTGGGGTTCTGTGCGTCGCGGTGCTGCTGGGCGCCTATTTCATGCGGTTCAATGCCCAGGTCGACCGAGAGCGAGAAGAGGCCGCCGAGCGCCTGGCGCTCTGCCAACATATTGAAAGCGTGGCCCGTGCGGCTGCGCCGAACAGCCTTGAACCCCCTGAAGCCTGCAAGCAACTTAAGAAGCGTTATGCGGAAAGCGTCGCGCCTTTATAATCAATAACCCTATTTTAATAGCGGGAATATACCGACCAAGAGCTAAAATCTATCGCGGTTTATTGCACCAAAAAGTGGCACTAATAGTGTTCGCTGCCTTAAAAAATGTGTGGTTATTGAATGACTTACGAGATTAAGAATCCGACGAAAGGGTTAAAATAATCTTGTTAGCGGTTTTTGCAATCGGTACTATAGCCGGGCGTTCACCTCCCACGGTTTATGCATTTTTAAATCCCAAGTTTCCATCAGCTACTTGGGATTTTTTTTGCCCGTAATTTGACCTCGGCGTCAAACTTCAATATCGGCAAACTCCGCGCGCATCCTGCCGTTATGTTTGGCCTGATACAGCAACTTATCGACAGACTCGACAAACCCCAGCATGGCGCTGTTGGGCGTCACGATGTGGGTGCCCACTCCCAGGCTCAGCGTCAGCAGGTCCGACACCGGTGAGAAACCGTGCTCGATCTGTTGCTGACGCATCAGATGCAGGCAGCGTCGCGCGACCTGTCTGGCTGACGCGGCGTCGGTTTCCGGTAGCAGCCACACAAACTCTTCGCCGCCAATACGGGCAATGAAGTCCCGTGGCCGATTGGCGGCCTGGGACAGGGTGCGTGCCACCTGGCGCAGGCATTCATCGCCCTTGATATGACCATAGTGGTCATTGTACTGCTTGAAGAAATCGATATCGAGGATGATCAACGATAGCGGCAACTGGCTGCGCAGCGCACTGGCCCATTCCCGTTCCAGCACGGTGTCGAACATGCGGCGGTTGGCGATGCCGGTGAGGCCGTCCTGGAAGGAGTACTCCTCCAGCTGTTTTTGCAGGCGGATCAGGTGTTCTTCGGTCTTCTTGCGTTCGCTGATATCGAACATGAAGCCATTCAGCGCCTCCACTTCACCGTCCTTGCGCACCACATGCACC
>NZ_JBOICG010000636.1:0-10912 GCF_050739995.1 Pseudomonas sp.
CGCATCGAGGCGGTGGTCAGCAGCACCTCCAGTTCGATATCGAAAGCGCCCGCTTTCTGGTCACGGGTATCCAACAGGTACGGCAGCGGTTGCGGGTCGCCTTCAGGACGTGCCGGCTGCGCTTTGCGGAACGGCTCCAGTGCTTCAGCCGTCACCACCCATGGCGAGATGCTGGTGATAAAGCTCTTGGACAAAAACGGCCCCAGCGGCTGGTATTCCCAGGCTTGGATATCCCGCGCCGACCAGTCGTTGAGCAGGCAGAAACCGGCGATGTGTTCAGCCGCATCGCCAATGGCAATCGAGTCCCCCATGGCATTGCCCTGGCCGATCCAGATACCCAGCTCCAACTCGTAATCCAGGCGCGCACACGGGCCGAAGGTCGGCTCAGTCTGGCCTGCTGGCAGGGTCTGACCCTTGGGGCGGCGCACATCCGTGCCCGATGGACGAATGGTCGAGGCACGGCCGTGATAGCCAATCGGCACGTATTTGTAGTTCGGCAGCAAGGGGTTGTCGGGACGGAACAGTTTGCCGACGTTCTGCGCGTGTTCGATGCCGACATAGAAATCGGTGTAGTCGCTGATCTTCGCCGGCAAGTGCATCTGGCAATCCACGGCGCGGTGCAACACCTGGGCCTCGCGGGTTTGCAACGGGCTGCCTTCGGCCAGCAGTTCCAACAGGCGCTCGCGCAGGGCAACACGCGGGCCACGGCCCAGTTCGAAAAACCCATTCAACTGGCCGTCAGCCGTTGCCTCGATGGCACGCCTGGCTTCACCCTCGAACTCGTTCAGGGCGGCGTGCAGATCGAAGATTGCATCGCCAATCGCCACGCCGCTACGTGGTGCCGAGCCATTGATGCTGAACACCCCCAGCGGCAGGTTTTGCAGGGGAAAATCGCGGTGACCGTTGGCGGAGGCCACCCAGCTGCGGGTTAGCGTTGGTTGGGTCATGGGTTATCTCCGGTTCGGGTTGAAGGTGGCGGGCAGCGAAGCCCAGCACGCGTCGTAAGTGTTTTGCAATTGCGGGCACTCCAGGGCGAACTGTGTGGGACGCAGCACTTGGCTGGTCTCGAACATGAAGGCCATGGTGTTATCGATCTTGTGCGGTGCCAGCTCTACGTTGATGGCCTTGGTGCAAGTCTCGCCGTCCGGACCGTGGGCGCTCATGCAGCTGTGCAGCGACGCGCCACCGGGCAGGAAGCCTTCGGCCTTGGCGTCGTAGGCGCCTTGGATCAGGCCCATGTACTCGTTCATCAGGTTGCGGTGGAACCAAGGCGGACGGAAGGTGTTCTCGGCCACCATCCAACGCGGCGGGAAGATCACGAAGTCGAGGTTGGCCAGGCCGTGAGTGCTGGTGGGTGAGGTCAATACGGTGAAAATCGACGGGTCCGGGTGATCGAAACTCACGGTGCCGATGGTGTTGAAGCGACGCAGGTCGTATTTGTACGGCACGTTGTTGCCGTGCCAGGCCACGACGTTCAGCGGCGAATGGTCCAACTCGCAGGCCCACAGCTCGCCGAGGAATTTCTGTACCAGCGTGGTCGGTTGCTTGAGGTCTTCGTAATGCGCGACCGGCGTCAGAAAATCACGCGGGTTCGCCAAGCCGTTGCTGCCGATAGGCCCGAGATCTGGCAGGCGCAGCGGCGCGCCGTGGTTTTCGGCAACGTAGCCGCGGGCTTCGGCGTCCAACAGCTCGATGCGGAATTTCAAACCTCGCGGCAACACCACGATTTCCAGCGGCTCGACATCCAGCACACCCAGTTCAGTGGCAATGTGCAGGCGGCCCTGCTCGGGCACGATCAGCAGCTCGCCGTCGGCGTTGAAGAACACGCGCTCCATCGAGCGGTTGGCGCGGTAGTTGTAGATGCTGATGCCCGAGGGTTTTTCCGCCCCCGAATTGGCAACCATGCCAACCAGCCCATCGATAAAGTCCGTCGGTTCGCTGGGAATATCCAACGGGTTCCAACGCAAGCGATTCGGCGTCACCGCGCCCAGCGGCCCACCCGCCAGTTGACGATCCAATTTTACGAACGCTGGGTGATTGGCCGACGGCTGAATACGGTACAGCCAGGTGCGGCGGGCTTCGCTGCGCGCCATGGTGAAAGCCGTGCCGGAAAACAGTTCGGTGTAGAGGCCGTAGGGCGCTTTTTGCGGGGAGTTCTGGCCGACGGGCAGCGCGCCAGGCAGGGCTTCGCTGGCGAATTCATTGCCAAAGCCCGATTGGTATTCGAGGTTCATGGATCATCCTCTGTACGGAAGTTGTTTTTATCGTAATCCAGTTACGCATAACGTAATTTGAACACTATCGACCGTCAAGCTATAAAGACGCCCATTCATCTCTCGGATTCTCGCCCTTCCATGGAAAAGCCCCGCGACACCGGTAAACAGAAAGTCCGCTCGGCCGAAGTGGGCACCGACATCCTCAAGGCCCTCGCCGAACTATCGCCGGCCACCTCACTGTCGCGCCTGGCCGAACATGTGCAAATGCCGGCGAGCAAGGTCCATCGCTATTTACAGGCGCTGATCGCCTCGGGATTTGCCGAACAGAATACCGCCACCAACCATTACGGCCTGGGCCGTGAGGCCTTGCGCGTGGGCCTGGCCGCGCTGGGCAGCATGGACGTATTGAAAGTCGGTGCGATGCCCCTGGCGGAACTGCGCGACGAGTTGAACGAAACCTGCTTCCTGGCGGTGTGGGGCAACCAGGGCGCGACCGTGGTGCAGATCGAGCCGGCCGTACGCGCCGTCACCGTGGTGACGCAATTGGGTTCGGTGTTGCCGCTGCTCAGTTCGTCCACCGGGCTGGTGTTCAGCGCCTACCTGCCGTCACGGGAAACGGTTGAATTGCGCGAGCGTGAGATCCAGGCTGGTAGCGCCCACACCCTGGCCGACGACCAGGCTTACGCCAGCGCCTGTGAACAGATCCGCAAGCGCGGCCTGCACTTTGTGCACGGTTTGCTGATGCCTGGCGTGGACGCGTTGTCGGCCCCCGTGTTCAACGCGGTCGGGCAAGTGGCGGCGGTGATGACCGTGGTTGGCCCCACCTCCTTGTTCCACGCCGATGAAGATGGCCCGGCGGCGCAGCACTTGCTGGCGGCGACCCGGGCCGTGAGCTGGCGCATGGGCTATCAGCCCTGAATCAATCGTTCCAGCGTGACAGCGCCTCTGCCACACGGTTTTCCACGCCCTTGACCTGCGCGCCCGCCACCACATAGTTGTTGCTGATCATGGAGAACACCAACCGGCGTCCGTGGGCGTCGGTGATGTAGCCGCTCAAGGACGACACGCCGCCCATGGAGCCGGTCTTGGCATGCAGGTTGTTTTCCGCTGGCGTGCCCTTCAGGCGATAACGCAGGCTGCCGCCGGTCATGCGGTCGATATTGCCGGCCACCGGCAGCGCGTTGTACCAGGCGTTGAACCACGGCTGCTTGCTGGCGGCCAGCAGCACATCCGTAAGGTTTTGCGACGACACCAGGTTACGCCGCGACAGACCCGAGCCATCCACCTGGTTCAGCGTCGCCGTATCCAGCCCCTGGCGCTTGAGAAACCCGGACACCGCCACCGCGCCCGCCGCCGCCGTGCCGCTGTTGGCGGTCTTGCGGCCCATGGCCTTGAGCAAGGCTTCGGACATATTGTTGTTCGAGAGTTTGAGCAACGGGGTGATCAATTCCTGCAGCGGCGCTGATTGGTGCTCAGCCAGCACGGTCGCCGTGGCCGGACTCGTCCCGCCCATCACTCGACGCCCCGACACGCTGATGCCCTGCTGTGCCAGCGCTTGCTCAAACAGGTTGGCCACCAACTGCGTCGGCTCCCACACGCTGACCAATTGCTCGCTCTGCTTGCCCGGGGCGACGGCGCCGCTGAGCTGCAACAGGTTGGTGCCATGACGGCGGTTGATCCCGTAGGTGTTACCCGGGCCGCTGGTAGCGTGGTTGCTCAGTTGCAGGTAGTTGGTCGGCGGAAAAATATCGACCGTCACCGGCAAACCGGCGCGCACCGGTGCCTTGGCCGTGACCAACACACTGCCTGCATCAAAATCGGTATTGGGTGATACGGTCAGCGCCGAAATCTGCGCGCCGTAGTAGGTGGTTTCATCATCATGGGACCAATCCACACCCAAGCGCTCGGCGTCGAACCAGGTGTCATCGAACACCAGGTCGCCCTGTACCTGGCGAATGCCCTGGCTGGCCAACTGCGCCGCCAGTGCCTGATAGTCGGCAAACTGGATGGTCGGATCGCCCAAGCCGCGTAGGTAGAGGTTGCCGGTGAGGCGATCACCCTGGCGTAGGCCATTGCTCAACAGCTGTGTCGAGAAACGGTATTGCGGGCCCAACACGTCCATCGCCGCCGCAGTGGTCAACAGCTTGAGGTTGGAAGCCGGCACCAGCCGTGTGCGCGGGTTGTGCTGATAGAGCGTGGCACCCGTATTGGCATCACGCACCATCAAGGAAACGCTGGCGCCGTGCAGTGCCGGGTCGGCCAGCAGTTGGTCCAGGTTATGCCCGCCCGCCGTCTTCGACGGCGTGGCGCAACCACTGAGCAACAGCCCAAAACCCAGCGCCATTGCGCCGGCGTGTATCCATCGTCCCCACTGCATAAACCTGGCATTCCTGAATCGTCGAGAGTGCGCAGCTTGGTTAATTAACCGCGCTCAATCAAGTGCCAGGGTGGTGACAGAGAATGTACCGGCCTGAAACTGCGGGTCGGGCTTGGGTTCGGCCTGGCTCGGTGCGGGCTGGTTGAAATCCATCGCCGGCAGGTAAACCCGCTGGCGTTGCGCGTCGAAGGCCATGTTGTAGGCCATCGGCACGGTGCTGACGGTGGCTGCCAGGGCGTAATGATCGGCATCCTGCTGATCGATCACCATCAGGTTCGCGTCCACGCCGCTGGGAATCAGTAAGCGACGATGTGGCGCGTCATAGGCCACCGCGTTCACATCGCGCCCAATCGGCAGCTTGGCCTTGACCTCACCGGTTTCACGATCCGCAACGATCAGTACCGGCGCGTCACCTCGGCACGCTACGAACAAGCGCTGGCGTTCGACATCCTGGGCCAATGCACTGGGTTTGGGGCAGTCGGTGAATTGCCAGGTGTCGAGCACGGCAAAGGTGTCGGCCGCATACCGGGCGACCTTGCCTTCATCACGCATCGGCAGGAAAAAACTGCCATCGCCCTTGAGCAACAGCGGGTCAATCTTCTTCACCGCCAATTCATGGGCGCCTGTAATGCGCTCCTGCTTGGGATCGAACTCAAACAGCGTCGAGCGATCCGCCCGGCGCCCACTGACAATGATCACCTTGCCGGTCGACGGTTCGTACACCGCACTATTGAGGTTGCTTTGCGCCACGGCGATACGCTTGAGCGATTTGAATGTGGATAACTGCACCACACTCAAGCTGCCATCGGTGTTGAGCACGAACACGCGGTCCAACTCAGGCACGAACACCACACCGTTGGCGCCGTCGGACTGCGCGACGGTCTTGACCACTCGCTGATGCTGTACGTCAAACACCGTCAGGCCGTTCTCGCGGCGGGCCAGGAACAGGTAGGGGCGCGTCGGATCGAGGCCGACGAAACCCCAGCTGTGTCCAGAGCCGGGCAAGGTCACCCGATGTTCGCGGTGAATGGCGGCAGTGTCAGCCGCCGAGGTGGTGCTGATAAACAGGGCCAGTAACCAGGCGTACTTTTTCATCAGAAGGTCAACGTACTGGAAATCGACACCTGCCGGGCATCGCCGACAGATACGAATTGCGTGTTCACCGAAGAGGTGTAGTAGGTGCGGTCGAACAGGTTCTTAACGTTGAGCTGGAACTTGACCTTCTGCCCATCAATCTTGGTGTCGTAGGTGGCAAACGCGTCGGCGACGGTGTAGCTCGGCAGTTCGAAGCTGTTGGCCGCGTCCCCTGCCCGCTCGCCCACATAGCGCGCACCGGCACCGACCCGCAGTTGATCGCCGCCGAGGATGCTGCCGAAGTCATACACTGCCGACAGCGAGGCGGTGTTCTTCGCCACGTTTTGCAGGTCGTTGCCTTTGTATTTGCTGTCCTCGACCACCACCGCATCGGTATAGGCGTAGCTACCAATCAGGCTCCAGTTATCGGTCAACTGCCCGCTGGCATCCAGTTCCAGGCCACGGGAACGCACCTTGCCGGCGACGCTGTACACCGAGGCCAGTCCATCGCCCACTTGCACCAGCACGTTGCGTTTTTCGATGTTGAACAGCGCCGCACTCGCGGTAATGCGCCCCGGCATGTCGAACTTGGTGCCCAGCTCCCAGGCTTTGGATTGTTCCGGCTCCAGGCTACCGTCCAGTACGGTTTTGTTGGCCAGCGGCGCGATGGTGGAGTTGGGTTTGAACGACTCGGTGTAGCTGCCATAGAACGACAGCTGGTCGGTGTAGCGGTACACCAGACCGGCACGTGGCACCCACTTCTGACCATTGCCATCGGTGTTGGCGGTGAACGGCACGCCTTTGCCGGCGTATTGGTCGTACATCTGGTAGCGCGCACCGCCCACCAGAATCCACTGGTCAGTCAGGTGGATGGCATCCTGGAAGAACAGCGAGTCGCTGCGCAGCAGGTCCGTCTGGTTGCTGTCCGGAGCACTGACAGTGGTGCCGGCGACTTCGTTACCGTACACCGGATTGTTGTAGTTAAAAACGCCACGCGGTGACTGGCGGATCAGGTCGGCGCGGTAGATCTTGCGGTACTCATCGTCCAGGCCGAACACCAGGTCGTGCTGCATGCCGGCGACGTTGACCTTGCCTTCGAGGCTGGCGGTGGCGAAGCGGTCGGTGGTCAGCGCGCCTTGGGTGCCGTCCATGCTGCGGGTCAGGGTGCCGTTGGTATTGACCTTGACCACACGTACCTGGCTGGCGTCGTAGGTCTCGCGGTTCCAGCTGTAGCCGAAGTGGGCTTTCCAGTCTTCGTTCAAGTCGTGGTCGACTTCCAGACGGTACAGGTCGGAGCGGCCTTCCATATTGTTGAACGGCTCGTCCAGGCGGCGGGTCGAGGGGATGTTCAATGGATGGTTGGTCTTGGGATCGATGGCGGTGCCACGGTCGAACGGCGAGAGGAATTCGCGGTGCTCATAGGCGAAGACCACCTTAGTGGTGTCGCCGTACCAGGCCAGGGACGGCGCCACCAGCGTCTCGCGGTGGGTGCCGAAATTGCGCCAGTAGTCTTCGTCTTCATGGTCGACGATCAGGCGATAAGCCAGGCCACTGTCACCAATCGGGCCGGTGGTGTCGAGGTTGCCGCCGCTGCCGTTCTTGCCGTCGCCGAAGGTCGAGCCACGGACCGTCAGGGAGGTGGACTGCACCAACTCGGGCTTTTTGCTGACGATATTGACCACGCCGCCCGGGTCCTGGATGCCGTACAGCAACGACGCCGGGCCTTTGAGCACTTCGACGCGCTCGGCGGTGGAATTCAACGCGCGGCCCTGCACCAAGGGCATGCCGTCTTGCATGATCGAGCCGTTACGGTTGTCGCCAAAGCCGCGCAACATGACCGCGTCCTGGGTGCTGCCAAGGGTGTTGGCCTGAGTGATGCCGCTGATGTTACTCAGCGCGTCATCCAGGTTGCGCGGTTGTTGATCGCGCAGCACTTGGGCAGGTACCACGTTGACGGTTTGCGGGGTTTCCAGCAGCAGCCCCTGGGAGCGCATCACCGAACTGGTGGGCGGCGGCTGGTAGCTGGTGGTGTCCTGGGATGGGCTGGCACCGCTGATGGTCGTCGCACCGAGGTTGACTGCCCCTTCGGTGGGTGCAGGTTCCAGGGCCAGGGTCCGGGCGTCGATCTGGCGGAAGGTGAAACCGGATTGGCTCAGCAGGCGCTGCAAGGCCTGGGTCGCGCTCATTTGGCCACTGACCGCCGGGGCGTTGAGGCCGTAGGGGGCTTCATCGGTGTAGATCACGCTGATCCCGGTGACCCGGCTGAAATCGCTCAAGGCCTGGGGCAGCGGCTTGGCTACCAGGGCAAAGTTGAACTGAGCGCTTTGCTGCTCCTGCGCCTGTGCCACGGCCAGGGGCAGCAACGCCAGCCCCGACACCGCCAATACCGAGGCTCCCAGCCACTGTTTAACCAAACCGCCCGCCGTCGACTTCATGCTGTGAGAACCCGTGTAGAAAACGCTGTTAATGCGAATAGATCGCAGTTTCAAGCACTACACGGATGGGCTGGCGATTTACCTCACCTTTGTTTGCAAATATTTTTGTTTATTGCGCCTGAATGCGAAAACCCATGCGCGGGAAGTGCACATGCACGGTGCCGGCGCGGTCATCAGTGCGGCGCAGGATCAGTTCTTCGCGCCCGGCAAACAGCAGCTCGCCTGCCACTGGGTCGGTGCCGTAGTCGGTGGCCGAAATGGTCACCGGCTGGCCCGCCTTGAAGCCGTTCAAATCCTCGAACGCCTCATCGGGCAACGCGGCTGGAGCTGCATGACGCGCCACCTCCAAGGCTTGCGCGGCGCTCATCTCACTGGCGGTGCCATGACCGAAACTCAGCACCCGCGCCAGCCAGGCGCTGACGGAGGGATAGGCATCAACGAGCGGCGCCGTCACCGACGAGCCTTTGAGGAACCACAACGGATGGGCCAGGGCAAAGTCGGCAATCGAAGGTTCGCCGAACAGGAAATCCCCCGCTTCGTGGCGCAACTGCTGGTCGATACGGCTGATGATCGCCGGCCATTGATGCTTGGCTACATCCAATTGCACCCGAGTCGCCGTGCCGCCGCTGAACAGTTTGCTGCGATCCGCCACCAGCACCTGGAGCATTTCCGGCGGCACCTTGGCGAACTTGACCGCCAGGGATTCCGGCTGGAACACCAGCGCCACCGCATGGGAAAACACCACCGAATCGGCCCAGGCAGCGAAGCCTTGGGTCACCAGCTCCAAGCCAAGGGGGAACAGTGCCGGCGAGGTTTTTTCCTGTTCCAGGCGTCGCGCGATCAATGCGGTGTCACAGTAGATATCGGCGCCGACCTGCAACACCGGCGTCTTGCGATAACCACCGGTGAGCGCGGTGAGGTCCGGCTTGGGCATCACCGGCGAGATCATCACCGAGCGCCAGGACAAACCCTTGAAGCCCAGCAGCAGACGGGCTTTTTCAGCGAATGGGGACTGTGGGTAGTGATGGAGAATCAACTCAGACATACCAGGTTCCGCTCGAATAGGTGAGCCGATAGCTTAGCCTGCCAGACCAGCAGTGCGTCAGATGGGAACCTATCAGTCAGGCTGATGAACCACTCGCCGCCAGGCATTCCTTGGCGCTTTTCCTGAGTTTCTTGATCAGCCGCTCCTGACGCAGGGCGTCGGCTTTGCTGGCACACGCTTCGGTGTACACCAATGCCACTGCCGGGCTGGAAAGAAAGAACCGCGCCCCCTTGCCACTCTGGTGCATGGCAAACCGGCGCACCGGATCATTGCTGATGCCGCAATACAGCGCGCCATTGGCGGCGCGTACCAGATAGACGAACCAGGGTTTGGGGTCAGGCGTGTTCACAGAGGGCGTCGGCAAGGGAAAGAAACGCCAAGCTTATCAACGACTGGCCTGGAATGCCTTCAAGCCTTTGAGCGCCTGAGCGCGCACAGCGTTTTTCACCAGCGGCGTCCAGCCCAGCAACAGGCCTTTAGTGCCCAGTGCCTGACGCGACCAGCGCCACAGGTCGAAACTGTCATGGTGTTCGCAGATTTTGCCGTCGCGAAACACAAAGCGCGCCTGGATATCGTTGACCACCGTGTTGCCAGTAGCGCTGAACAAGTAGGTGGCGACCCAATGCGCACTGCCACTACGCTCATCACTGCGTACGTCGTCGAAGGTCAGGGAGAAGTCCTTGGCGCGGGTGGTGAGCATGCGCCACATATCGCCGGCATCGCGCCCACGCAGTTCGCCGAAGGCTGGGTCGCTGAAGACCACGTCGTCGGTGTAGCAGGCGGCCATGGCTTCGGCGTCCAGGTGTTGGAAAGCCTCATAGAAGCGGGTGATCAAGGCGTTGTGGGCATCACTCATGAACAGGCTCCGCAATTATCGTGGTCAGGGCTGCACGATAATCTGCGGAGCCTGGGAAGGCCATGGTCATTCACCACATAAATAAGCACAGGTGACCCTTGCCAACCCTTTCGGTTTTACAGATAGACGATGTCGAGGCTCGCGCTGCCGTCTATGAGGATTTCCTCCGTGGTGGGGGTCGGGGGCTTTCTGACCACGGTGTCGATCAGCAAGTCGGTTGCCAGGGTTTGGACTGCCACGGGTATCGCATCAGGAGAGCCCGCGGCCCCGACCGATCTCATCCAGCGCGGTTGCCAGTACTGATCCAACGTGGCGGGAAACCAAGTCTGGCCATCCACCGATTCAATTACCGGGGCCGGGGCGCCGTCGGCCCGGATGTTCTCCATGACCAGGCTGTAGGCCCCCAGCTTCAAGTTCCCGTTAATCAGGCCCAGGCCGAACATCGAGACGGTGTCGTAACCTGACCATGCAGTGCCGGCACGGTTGTCGGTGGGCTTGACCGCCATCAGGGTAGCCGCCTCGCAACTGACACTCAGCGCCAGCCTGGCCTTGGGCAGCTTGTTGATACTAAGAGGAAGATCCTTGATCGAAATCTTCCCATGATCGACCACCCCACCGGCTGACAGCGAGGGCGTACACGCGGACGGGGTAATTGCACCCTTCACATTCAAGTCCACGGCGGAGGCGGCCAGCAGGTTGGTCGCACCGGCCAGTAGAAACGTGGCGGCGACAAGGGAAAGTGACTGTTTCATTATTACATGCTCGATAAGAAGTCGAATTTGCGCGACCACCATGCACTAACGGCATAGGCAATCACACCCGTTCGACTCAAGTGTTGGACATAGGGTAATCATGCCACCGGCTTATGTATGCCGAGTACATAAGTACACATTAACCTGTGCACACCAC
>NZ_JBOICG010000637.1:0-5685 GCF_050739995.1 Pseudomonas sp.
CGGTGTGCCAGGCCTGAGTTTCATGACTCGTTACGTCAGCGGTAGTGGCGCCAACACCGCCACCACTTCGAACGGTAAAGAGTGGGAACGCGACATCGAAGCCAAATACGTGATCCAGAGCGGCCCAGCCAAAGACCTGAGCCTGCGCGTACGTCAAGCGACCTATCGTTCGTCTGACGGCGTGTACTACGGTTCGGCGTCCATCGACGAACTGCGTCTGATCGCGCAATACCCGCTGAACATCTTGTAATTAGCCGCTTGATTACAACGATGACCTAAGGCCTCGGCCTTAACTAAAAAGCCGCTCCCTTATTCACAAGGGAGCGGCTTTTTTATTGCAGCTTTATTTCACTCGAAAAATAACTAGCAAGCTAACTAACGAGATTATTCCTACACACCGAACCTGACCGTTCCGCCAAGTTCGATGGCATCACGCTTAGTTACTTAGTAGCACTTTCCTGCATCACGCGAATTACCCGCTGCGGGAACGGAATATCAATACCCGCCGCTTTCAAACGATCTCGCGCCAGTTCATTGAGCATAAACAGCACATCCCAATAATCCGCCGTCTTGGTCCAGCAACGCAGGGAAACAGTGATCGAACTGTCACCCAAGGTCGACACCACCGCCACCGCCGCAGGGTCCGCCAATACGCGCGGGTCCTTGGCCAACTCCAGCAGCACTTCACGGGCTTTCTGCAGGTCGGCGTCATAGTCCACACCCACATCAAACACCACCTTGCGCGTCGGTTGACGATTGGTGTTGGTGATGAGGCCGTTGGACAGGCTGCCGTTAGGAATGATCACCGTCTTGTTGTCGCCGGTGCGCAATACGGTGTGGAAGATCTGGATGCTATCAACCGTACCCGAAGTGCCCTGGGCTTCGATCCAGTCACCAATACGGAACGGGCGGAACAGCAGGATCAGCACGCCACCGGCGAAGTTCGCCAGGCTGCCTTGCAATGCCAGGCCAATGGCCAGGGTGGCAGCACCAATCGCGGCGACGAACGAGGTGGTTGCCACGCCGATCATCGAGGCCACGTTGACCACCAGCATAACCTTGAGCGCGATGTTCGCCAGGCTGGTGATGAAATGTTGCAGCGCCAGGTCCGCATTACGCAGCGCCAGCAAACGCCCCACTCGGTGGGTCAACACGTTGATCAGCCACCAACCGATGGCCAGGGTGAGCACAGCCAGCAAAAACCGGCTGCCATATTCCATGATCATCGGAATCCACGACTGGGACGTCTTGATCAGTTGATCCACTTCAGCGTTCAAATCCATCTACTTTCTCCTGTTGCGCGGATGTGCGACTTAATTGAGTTCCCAGTAACGCAATTGAGCCCCGAAGGGCTCAAGCGTAGGCGCAGGTTCTGGGGCCTGGGACGTCAAAAACGCCCATGGGTTCCCCAAAGTGCCATTAGTCGCGGAAGTTATTGAACTGCAGCGGCATGTCGAAGGTCTTGGCGCGCAGGGCAGCGATCGCTTCTTGCAAGTCATCACGCTTCTTGCCGGTGACGCGAACCTGCTCACCCTGGATGGCAGCCTGGACTTTGAGCTTGGCATCCTTGATGTGGGCAACGATTTTCTTGGCCAGCTCTTTGTCGATGCCTTCCTTGAGGACGGCTTCCTGCTTCATCAGTTTGCCCGAAGCATAAGCATCCTTGATTTCAAGGCATTGTGCGTCGATCTTGCGCTTGACCAGGGACAGCTTGAGGATCTCGATCATCGCTTCCAGCTGGAAATCGGCTTCAGCGGTCAGGTTGACGGTCAGTTCCTTTTCCTTGAATTCGAAGCTGCCCTTGCCTTTCAAATCATAGCGACGGTCCAGTTCCTTGACGGCGTTCTCGACGGCGTTGGTGACTTCGTGTTTGTCCAGTTCGGATACCACGTCGAACGAAGGCATGTCATTTCTCCAATATAAGGGGCGGGCTCAGTAGAGATGGAGCGCGCCCGAGCTAAAATGCCGGGGCATTATAGCGGTTCTTTCGCCGCGTTCACTGCGAGCGGCCCTACGGAGTACAAACTGATGTCGACCACCTGGCACATTCTCGGCGCCGGCAGCCTGGGCACCCTCTGGGCTTCGCGCCTGGTTCGCGCGGGCGTGCCCGTGAGGTTGATTCTACGGGACGATGCGCGCCTGGCCAGCTATCAGGCGGGGCCAGGGTTGACGCTGATCGAGCATGGCGTAGAGCACACCTATCCGGTGATCGGCGAAACGCCTGACAGCCCGACGCCGATTCATCGCCTGCTGGTCGCGTGCAAAGCCTACGACGCACAAAACGCCATCGCCCAACTGCAACATCGCCTGGTGCCAGACGCCGAACTGATCCTGCTGCAAAACGGCCTCGGCAGCCAGGACGCCGTTGCCGCCCAACTGCCCCAGGCCCGCTGCATTTTTGCCTCCAGCACCGAAGGCGCCTTCCGCGACGGCGACTGGCGCGTGGTATTTGCCGGCCACGGCTACACCTGGCTGGGAGACGCCGGCCACCCTACTCCACCGCTATGGCTGGATGATCTGAACGCTGCTGGCATCCCCCACGAGTGGAGCCCCGAGATTCTCACGCGCCTATGGCGCAAGCTGGCCCTCAACTGCGCGATCAACCCGCTGACCGTGCTGTACCAATGCCGCAACGGCGGCCTGCAAGAGCATCAATGTGAAGTCGCGACCCTGTGCGCCGAGCTGGCCGAACTGCTCGAATGCAGTGGCCAGCCCGCCGCTGCCGAGGATTTGCACAGCGAAGTGGAACGGGTGATCCAAGCCACCGCCGCCAACTACTCCTCCATGTATCAGGACGTGGCCAACGGCCGCCGCACCGAAATCAGCTACCTGTTGGGCTACGCCTGCGAAGCGGCTACCCGCCACCAGTTGGTCTTGCCCCACCTGCAACAAGTGCAAGCGCGTTTGATCGAGCACTTACGGGCACACGGATTGGCCAGCGACTGAGGCACGCGCTACCCTGCCTACCTGTCTATCACCTGGGAAAACCCTGATGCCACTGCGCCAGCGTCTTGAAAATCTACCGGTAGGGCAGAAACTGCTGGCCGCCCTGCTGGTGTTGTTGACCACCGTACTGCTGGTGGCCAACCTGACGTTCATCAGTGCGGCCTACTGGATCTCCCAGGAAAGCATGGCCCCTCAGGCATTGCAGGCCATCGGACGATTGGTGTCCAACCCGTCGCTTGCCGCTGACGCCCTCGAATCGCCGGCCAAGGCCGAAGCCCTGCTCAATGAGCTGACCAGCTATTCACCGCTGCGCGCCGCCGCGCTGTATGACGGCGAAGGCACCCGCCTGGCGCAGATGCAGCACAGCAACCGCCTGCACCTGCCGGATAATTACCGGCACATCGAGGCATGGCGCCTCACTGAGTTTCGCAGCAACCAGGTCATCACCCTGCCCCGTGCCGGCCAACCTTCCGGGCACCTGCTACTGGTGGCCAGCAGTGAGCTACCAGTGGCGTTTTATACCGGCACGCTGACGGCGAGCCTGGGCATCCTGATCTTCAGTGTTCTGCTCTGGCTGGTCATCGCCCGGCAGATCAAGCGCCTTATCACTCGCCCTATCCACGAACTGGAAGAACTGTCGCGCCAGGTGACCCGCGAAGAGAACTACGCCCTGCGCGCCGGTCGCGGCAACCACGATGAAATCGGCAGCCTGGCCGAAGCCTTCAACACCATGCTGTCGCGCATCGAAGCCCGCGAGCAGCAACTCAAGCGCGCCCGCGATGATTCCCAGGCCGCTTACGACCAAGCCCAAGGCCTGGCCGAAGAAACCCGCCACACCAACCGCAAACTCGAACTGGAAGTACAGGTTCGCAGCAAGATCGAGAAAAAACTCACCGGTTTCCAGAACTACCTGAACAGCATCATCGACTCAATGCCCTCGGCGCTGATCGCCCTGGACGAGCAGCTCTACGTCACCCAGTGGAACCAGGAGGCCAGCGCACTTTCCGGAACCCGCCTGGATGAGGCGCTCAACCAACCGATCTTCCTCGCCTTCCAGCCACTCAAGCCCTACCTGACGCAGCTCAAGGCCGCCGTCGAACAGCACACCGTGGAGCGCATCGAGCGCGTCACGTGGATAAAAGATGACGAACCCAAGCACTACGCCCTGACGTTCTACCCGTTGATGGGCGGCGCCGGGCGCGGCGTAGTGATCCGAATCGACGACATCACCCAGCGTCTGTCGCTGGAAGAAATGATGGTGCAGTCGGAAAAAATGCTTTCCGTGGGCGGGCTTGCAGCGGGCATGGCCCACGAGATCAATAACCCACTCGGGGCGATCTTGCATAACGTGCAGAACATCCGCCGCCGCCTGTCGCCCGACCTACCCAAGAACCTGGAACACGCCGAACAGGCTGGTATCGAGCTGGACACGGTCAACCGCTACCTGCAAAGCCGCGAAGTGCCACAACTGCTGGATGGCATCCAACAAGCCGGTGCGCGGGCGGCGAAGATCGTCACCCACATGCTCAGCTTCAGCCGCCGCAGCAATCGGCAGATGGCCCCCTGCGATCTGCCTGCGCTGATCGACCAAGCGGTAGAAATCGCCGGTAACGACTTCGACCTGACCATCGGGTTCGACTTCAAGGGCCAGGCGATCATCCGCCAATTCGATCCACAATTAGGCCCTGTGCCCGGCACCGCCAACGAGCTGGAACAGGTACTGCTCAATTTGCTGAAAAACGCCGCCCAGGCCATTCACCTGCGTGAAGACGACAGCGAGCCCGGCCGTATCATCCTGCGCACTCGCCTGAATCCGCCATGGGCGGAGATCCAAGTGGAAGACAACGGCATCGGCATGAGTGAGAACGTGCGCAAGCGCACCTTCGAACCGTTCTTCACCACCAAGGAAATCGGCCAGGGCACCGGTCTTGGGCTGTCGGTCTCGTATTTCATCGTCACCAACAACCACAAAGGCCAGATGGAAGTACAGTCCACCCTTGGCCAAGGTACCTGTTTCACCCTGCGGCTGCCCCTGGCGGGCAGCCAGTTGCCGCCTTACGAACTCACCCAACTGGAGCAATGACCATGGGCTTTCGCCTGTCGAAGATCTACACCCGTACCGGCGACAAGGGCGAGACCGGCCTCGGTGATGGCCGTCGTGTGCCCAAGGACCACCCGCGAGTAGAGGCGATTGGTGAGGTCGATACGCTGAACAGTCAGTTGGGGTTGTTACTGGCCAACCTTGAGGAACAGAGCGGCAAGCATCCTGAACTCAAGGATGTGATTGAGGTGCTGACGCCTTGCCAACATCGTTTGTTCGACCTGGGTGGTGAACTGGCGATGCCGGTGTACAAAGCCTTGAATGCCGCGGAAGTCGATCGGCTGGAAGCGGCGATTGACCGTTGGAATGAGGAAGTCGGGCCGCTGGAGAACTTTATCCTGCCCGGTGGTTCGGCACTGATCGCCCAAGCCCATATCTGTCGCAGCCTGGCGCGCAGTGCGGAACGGCGGTGTCAGCAGTTGAATGCGGTTGAGCCACTGGAAGGCGTAGGGTTGGCGTATATCAATCGATTGTCGGATTTGCTGTTTGTGGCGGCGCGGGTGATTGCCAAGCGCCAAGGTGTTGCAGAAGTCTTATGGCAGGCTGCCGCTAAACCCCACTGATTATTCAGTGACTGATCTGACGCCTTCGCGAGCAAGCCCGCTCCCACATTCGATCGCATTCCAACGGTGGAACTC
>NZ_JBOICG010000638.1:0-18171 GCF_050739995.1 Pseudomonas sp.
ATGCACCACATCGCGAATCCACACGTAGTCGCCGTTCACTGTCAGCGCACGATAGTCGGCCTCGTGATCCACCCCGGCGCGGGATTGCGACACACAGAAATTCACCACGTACTCACGGTCGTCCGGGTGCATGCGTTCGACCCAGTCATCCACGCTGACCCAGCTTTGCGGGGTCCAGCCCAGCAATGCCTCGATCTGCGGGCCGATGTAGCTGAAGGTCATGCTTTGCCAGTCGATGCGCCAGGGGATGGCTTTGGTCGATTCCAGCAGGGTTTTGTGGACATCGCTGTCGGGCAGGTGGGGGGAATCGATGCTCATGGCGGGCTGCTCGGTGATGGCTAAAAGCCAAGAGCGTCTTGCGATCGACGCCGTGAGTCAAGCCTTCGCAAAAGCCGCAGACGAGAGGTCGCGTGCTGGGTTTCTGGCGCCAGAGCACCAGCGTTTGCAGGGCAAAATGAGGCACAGGTAACACTTTTGAATTAATTGTTCAGTAGCAGGTAAAAGCTTATCTATGCTGTTGGCAAAACACCGACAGGGTAGAACCCATGGACGGGGCCTCATCATGATTTCGCTCACCGAACTCAACCGCATCATGGCCGCGGGTTTCCTGCCGCTGGCGTGTGACTGCAGCCTCAACAGCGACGGTTCGCTGCGCATCAGCGTGTTCGAACCGGAGTCCGGTCGCGTCGACCTGCTGCTGACCCGGGTCTCGCCCCAAGGCCTGGACAGCATCCGTTCCATCTCAAACCTGATTGGCGAGCTGCGCACCGAGATCAAGGCCGGGCGCCGTGGTTTTGCGGCGGTGGGTTAACTGTTGACGGTAGAAGTGTGCGTGTTGGCTGCGCCGTAATAGCGCCAGCAGCAATGCCGGTGTTCCGGCAGGATCACGCAGCCGCTGAGACTGACGATCAACAGGGCGGTGATCAGCATGTATAGGCGACGGGACATGGTATTTCCTCATGGTGTGTTCTGCGTTATTCCTTGAACGCAACCACTGCTACGAATCCGTCGCAAGGCGTTCAAACATTTCATCCTGCCCCTCCAATCCCTGAGCAATACTGCCTTCCAGGCACCGCGCAAAAAAACTGTGCCGGCTGCGACGGATTTTTCCTACGTTGTGCGTTCAACCCATCAGCAGCGTGCACTTTCGCTCGCCGTATGAAGGAGTTGCCATGAAATCACTGGCCAAATTGCATTGCGCCTTGCTGGTGCCGCTGACGTTCGCCGCGCTTGTCAGCACCCCGACGTTTGCCCAGACCGAAGTGATTATTCGCCAGGCACCGCCGGTTGAGCGTGTCGAAGTGATTCCGGCAGAGCGCCCGGGTTATGCCTGGGACCGTGGCCACTGGCGTTGGGAGCACGGTGCCTACGCCTGGGTGCCGGGCCACTGGCAGCCGGTGATGCGTAACGCGCGGTGGGAGCCCGGGCATTGGGAGTCCCGTGGCCCGAACTGGTACTGGCGCGAAGGGCATTGGATTCGCTGAAAACTGACTCCCCGGACCGAGTATTACCCGATTGAAAGACACTGATCCGGACGTTGAGCTACTGGTGCGTATCAGCAATAACGAAGCGGCAGCCGTCACTGAAATGGTGACGCGTAAGCTGCCACGGTTGCTGGCACTCGCCGGTCGGCTTCTGGGGGATGCCGACGAGGCCAAGGACGTCGCCCAGGAAAGTTTCCTGCGGATCTGGCGCCAGGCGGCTAACTGGCGCGCAGGCGAAGCGCGCTTTGACACTTGGCTGCACCGGGTGGCGCTCAATCTATGCCATGACCGTTTGCGCCGGCGCAAGGAGCGTCCGTTGAATGAGGAGGAGGCGCTGGAGCTGGCAGACAGTGCCCCACCCCCGGATGAACAGTTGGAAAGCAACGAGCGCAGTACACGCATGGCCGCCGCGTTGGCGGCCTTGCCCGAGCGTCAGCGCGAAGCCATTGTGTTGCAGTACTACCAGGAGCTGTCGAACATCGACGCCGCGGCCCTGATGAATATCAGCGTCGAGGCACTGGAGAGCCTGTTGTCGCGGGCCCGCCGCCAGTTGCGCAGTCAACTTGCCGACACACCCGGGCTTGCCCGCCCAGGAAGGGGAACACCATGACACCTGAACGATTTGCTTATCTGGTCGATGCCTACGGTGCCAGCCTGCATCGTTGGCCTGTCGCCGATCAAGCGGCGGCCCGCGCCTTGCTCGACAGCGGCGACCCCGGTGCCCGCGAAGCATTGAGTGCGGCGCGCTGGCTTGATCAGCAGATGGACAGTCATCAACTGGCGCTCGTCGATCCCGCGTTGGCACGCAAAATCCGTCAGTCGGCCCCGCAACGCCGGTCATTCTGGTCGCGTTACGCCAGTTGGTTGTCGCCGGCCGGGCTGGTTGGCGTGGGCATTGCCGGCATCGCTGCCGGGGTGCTGGTGGCGTCGATGAGTGTGCCGCGGCCCATGCTGTCATCTGAAGTGCTGCCTAGCGTCTTCGATCAGGGCGATGCTGAAGTCGTTTTTACCGTCAACGCCGAGGAAGCCGAGCAATGACACCCAAAACCCTTAAACCCTGGTTGGTCGTCTCGGTGTTGCTCAACGTATTTCTGATCGGCGGAGTGGGGGGCGGTCTCTATCACTGGATGGCCGTCGCCAAGCCCGCCGAAGCGGTGGTCAACCAGCATGGTCTGCGCCAGGCGATGTTCAAGCTGCCCCCGGAACGACGCAAGGAGTTGCGGCAGTTATTGCGCCACAACCGTGCCGACAGCCAGCCGTTGATCATGGCGGGGCGCGAAGCCCGTTTAGGGGTGATCAAGCAACTGGAAGCACCGACCCTGGATCACGATGTGTTGGTGGCTGAGCTGGCCAAGGCGCGTGAGGCCGATGTGGCGCTGCGGGCCTTGGTGGACAGCACCCTGGCGCAATTTGCGAGCAGTTTGCCTCAGGATGAACGGCAGAAACTGGTCGAGGCGCTTTATCAGCGGGGACAGGCGAAGGCCAAAGTCACACAAGTGGCCAGCCGGCCACGTTCGTGAGCGTTCGTGGCGTCAGAGGCGACGCAAAAAGGCTTTGACGATATGCCGGGTGGCATCGGTGGTGTCCAGGTCATCCAGGGCGGCATAAGCATGCCACCGGCAATCGATGATCTCGTTGCAGGGCTTGGCCTGCGCGATGTTGATCACTGACGCTTCAAACACATGGTGCTCGGTGTCGCGAGCCTTCATGTGCTGCAAGTACAACAAGCCATCCACCTGCAACCCGGTCTCTTCGTGCAGCTCCCGTTCGGCTGCGCCCACGGGGCGTTCGCCGGGTTCGACCTTGCCGCCTGGCAATGCCCATTTTGATCGGGCTTTGCGCACGAAGAGGATATGCCCCTCATGTGCGCAAATGACCGTTGCGCGTGTTTTCAACGTCTGGTGCTCCGTAGCGAAATGAGTGTCATCAAATTGTAATGTAATTGTCATGTGTGGCTGCTGTGGCGCCGACAGAAGGGGATGTGGATACTGCTCGCTGGACAACACGGACGAGGAATGCAGGTGAGTATCGTACGCCCGTCATGGGGGGCTGGGACGATGTCGCGGACTGGCGCAAGGACTCGGGCCGAGTTGGCGATCGAAGCGTTGAAGACGGATCGAATCCTCGATCAGGTGCTACAACGTAACCATCATCATCCTGAGTCACCGCACTAAGGTGCGTTTTTTACAAGGAAAAGACGTATGAAATACTGGATGGCTTTATGGCTGGTGCTGGCCACGAGTGCTGTGGCGGCCCCGGGCAGCCAAGGGCAGGCGGGGGAGTTTGATTTTTATGTGTTGTCATTGTCGTGGTCACCGACCTTTTGCCTGACTCACCCTGGCAACGAGCAGTGTTCGGGCAAGGGTTACGGCTTTGTGCTGCACGGCTTGTGGCCGCAATACGTACGGGGCGGGTGGCCGGCGTCGTGTGAGCCGCAGTCGTCGCTGAACCGCGAAGCCATGGACAAGGGGGCCACGTTGTTCCCGAGCCGTTCGCTGCTCAAGCATGAATGGGCCAAGCACGGCACGTGCTCCGGGCTTGAGCCGTTGGCCTACCTGGACAAGACCGACGCCGCGCTGGGCGCGGTGAATATTCCGCAACAGTTGCAGCCGCTCAACTCGCCGCCGTCATTGCCGGCCCAGGAGATCGAGGCGTTGTTTCGCGAGAGCAACCCGCGCATGGGCAACCATGGGGTGGCGGTGATCTGTAAAGGCAAGGTGCTGTCGGAAGTGCGGGTATGCCTGACCAAGGATCTGGCGTTCGCCGGTTGCCCGCGCAGCGTCAAGACCCAATGCCGTGACGGTGACATCCGTATTCCTTCACAGCGTTAAGGTGGCTTGAGGGGCATTTTCTTCAATACCACGCGCGCCGTGCCCTTTACCGTGACGTCATCTTGATCGTCACCACATAAAGGGAATCGCAATGAGCTTGATCATTTCCATGGCCGCCTTCGCCTTGGCGACCTCCATCACACCGGGACCGGTCAATGTGGTCGCCCTGAGTTCTGGTGCGCGCTTCGGTTTTGCCGCCAGCCAGAAGCACGTGTTCGGCGCCGCCGTGGGCTTCACGTTGTTGTTGGTGCTGATTGGCCTGGGTCTTCATGAAGTGCTGACGCGATGGCCCATTCTCACCCAGTTGATCCAGTGGGGTGGGGTGGCCTTCTTGCTGTACATGGCCTGGAAACTGGCCGTGGATGATGGCCGGTTGGATGCTGATGGCGCGGCCACCGCGCCCTCGATGCTCTACGGCGCGATCATGCAGTGGCTGAACCCGAAAGCCTGGTTGGCCTGTGTGGCGGGCATGGGCTTGTTCGTGGCGGATGGCGATGCTGCCCAAGTGTGGCTGTTCGCGGCGCTCTATCTGGTGATCTGCTACCTGTCGGTGGCGTGCTGGGCCTACGCCGGGACGTTTTTGCGCCGTTACCTCGGCAACCCCCAGGGCGTACGCCTGTTCAACCGTTCAATGGCCGCGTTGCTGGTGGCCAGTGTGGGTTATTTGCTGATGGCTTGAGCAGGTCGCGGTACTGCCCCGGCGTGGCAGCGAAATGCTGTTTGAAGGCCCGCTGGAAATGCGCCTGGTCGGCGAAGCCCGAAGCCAGGGCCACATCGGCGATCAACTTGCCTTGGCGCAGTTGGGCACGGGCAAACTGGATGCGTTGGTTCACCAGATAAGCATGGGGTGTCAGCCCGTAATACTGCTTGAATGCGCGGATCAGGTAAGACGGCGATAGCTCGGCCGCCATGCAGATGTCTTCCAGTTTCAATGCTTGGGTACAGTGCTCGCGGATGTACTCGGCCGCCCGTTCAAGCTTGTGATTGACCTCCCGTATCGGCGTGTCGGCAGGGTTGAGGCGTTGTTGAACCTCAGTGAAAAAGCTCACCAGCGTACTTTGCTTCTGCAAGTGTTCGGCTTGCTCGTCCACCAAGATCTGATACAGCTCCAGCAGCCCTGCATACAACGTCTTGTCCCGCGTGTAAGGCGTGTTGAATGGCCGGTAACCCTGGTCGGTGCTGAAGCCCAATTGGTACTGCAGATCGGTCAGCCAGGGCGTGTCGATGTACAGCATTCGATAAGACCAAGGCTCATTGTCGATGGGGTTGCAGGCGTGCACATCGCCAGGGTTCATCAGCACGACTGTACCGGCGCTGATCTGGAAGGTGTCTGTGCCGTAATGGTAATAGCTGCGTCCGGTGGTGACCGCCCCGATGGAAAAATGCTCATGGGCATGCCGGCTGTAAGTGACCTTGCGCCCATCGGCGATGGCGCGCGTTTCGATGAATGGCAAGTGCTCGTCGCGCCAGAAGCGTGGTGAGTGCGAAGTAGGCTCTGTCATGCGTCCACTCCCGGTGCCAGGAACGCGGCCTCCAGCAGCTGCCGGGTATAGGCATGCTGCGGATCGGCAAAAATCGTTCGCGCCTCTCCCTGTTCCACCACCTGCCCATGCTTGACCACCATCAACTGGTGACTCAAAGCCTTCACTACCGCCAAGTCATGGCTGATGAACAGGTACGTCAGGTTGTATTTGGCCTGCAAGCTGCGCAGCAATTCCACCACTTGGCGTTGTACCGTGCGGTCGAGTGCCGAAGTGGGTTCGTCCAACAGGATCAGGCGCGGTTTGAGTACCAGGGCACGGGCGATGGCGATGCGTTGGCGCTGGCCGCCGGAGAACTCATGGGGGTAACGATGACGGGCCTCGGGGTCCAGGCCCACTTCCTTGAGTGCCGCGATAATCGCCGCTTCCTGGTCGGCCGGCGTCCCCATTTTGTGAATGCGCAAACCTTCACCGACGATTTCGCTGACGCACATGCGCGGGCTCAGACTGCCGAATGGGTCCTGGAACACCACCTGCATTTCCCGTCGCAATGGGCGTACCTGTTGCTGGCTGAGTGTGTCCAGTTGCTGGCCTTCGAAACGAATGCCGCCCTTGCTGCCGATCAGTCGCAAAATTGCCAAGCCAAGGGTGGACTTACCCGAGCCGCTTTCACCGACGATGCCCAGGGTTTGCCCTTGGGGTAAGCTGAAGTTGATGCCATCCACCGCCTTGACGTAATCGATGGTGTTGCGCAAAAAGCCCTTCTTGATCGGGAACCAGACCTTGAGGTCATCGACTTCCAGCAACGGTGGCCCGACTTCGTTGGCGGCAGGCTCGCCGCTGGGCTCGGCAGCCAGCAGTTCCTGGGTGTACGGGTGCTGGGGTGCTTGGAACAGCGTCTCGCAGTCGGCCTGTTCAACGATGCAGCCTTTCTGCATCACGCATACACGGTGGGCGATGCGTCGTACCAGGTTCAAGTCATGGCTGATCAACAGCAACGCCATGCCCAGACGGGCCTGCAATTCCTTGAGCAGCTCCAATATCTTCAATTGCACCGTGACATCGAGGGCTGTGGTCGGCTCATCGGCGATCAATAATTCTGGCTCGTTGGCCAATGCCATGGCGATCATCACCCGTTGGCGCTGGCCGCCAGACAACTCATGGGGCAGGGCCTTGAGGCGCTTGTGCGGATCGGGGATGCCCACCAGTTCCAGCAATTCCAGGGTGCGACGGGTGGCGACTTTACCGGTGAGCCCTTTGTGCAGGCCGAGCACCTCGTTGATCTGCTTCTCGATGGAGTGCAGGGGGTTCAACGAGGTCATCGGCTCCTGAAAGATCATCGCAATACGGTTGCCGCGAATGTGCCGGATGGTTTTTTCCTTGAGTGTCAGCAGGTCCTGCCCGGAATAGGTGATGGTGCCCGATGGATGTCGCGCCAACGGGTAGGGCAGCAGGCGCAGGATCGAGTGGGCGGTCACCGACTTACCCGAGCCGCTTTCGCCAACCAGGGCCAGGGTTTCGCCGCGCTGGATATCGAAGCTGACGTTGTTCACCACGCGGTGGTGATGGTCCCCGGTGACGAACTCAACGCTGAGGTCGCGGACTTCGATCAGATTGTCCTGATTCATCTCATTTCCTCGGGTCGAAGGCATCGCGAGCGGACTCGCCGATAAACACCAGCAAACTCAACATGATCGCCAGCACGGCAAACGCACTCATGCCCAGCCAGGGCGCTTGCAGGTTGGATTTGCCCTGGGCCACCAACTCGCCCAGGGACGGTGAGCCGGCTGGCAGACCGAAGCCTAGGAAGTCGAGAGCGGTGAGGGTACCGATGGCGCCGGTGAGAATAAATGGCATGAACGTCATGGTCGAAACCATGGCGTTGGGCAGGATGTGCCGGAACATGATCGCGCCATTCTGCATGCCCAGCGCCCGGGCTGCGCGCACGTACTCCAGGTTACGCCCGCGCAGGAACTCGGCGCGCACCACATCCACCAGGCTCATCCAGGAAAACAACAGCATGATCCCCAGCAGCCACCAGAAATTGGGTTGCACGAAGCTGGCGAGGATGATCAGCAAATACAACACCGGCAAACCCGACCAGATTTCCAGGAAACGCTGCCCGGCCAGGTCGACCCAGCCGCCATAGAAACCCTGCAGGGCGCCGGCGATCACGCCGATGATCGAGCTGAGGACGGTGAGGGTCAGGGCAAACAGCACCGAAACCCGAAAGCCGTAGATCACGCGGGCCAGCACATCACGGCCCTGGTCATCGGTGCCCAGCAGGTTGACGCTCGAAGGGGGCGCCGGGGCGGGGACTTTCAGGTCGTAGTTGATGCTCTGGTAGCTGAATGGGATCGGCGCCCACAAGGTCCACGCATCCTTGGCCTTGAGCAGTTCCTGGATGTACGGGCTCTTGTAGTTGGCCTCCAGCGGGAATTCACCGCCGAAGGTGGTTTCTGGATAGCGCTTGAGCGCCGGGAAGTACCAGCCGCCGTCGAAGTGCACCGCCAATGGCTTGTCATTGGCGATCAGCTCCGCGCCCAGGCTGAGCACGAACAGGATCAGGAACAGCCACAGCGACCACCAGCCACGTTTGTTGGCCTTGAAGCGCTCGAACCGACGGCGATTGAGGGGGGACAGGTTCATCTCAATGCTCCCGGCTGGCGAAGTCGATGCGCGGATCGACCAGGGTGTAGGTGAGGTCGCCGATCAGTTTCACGATCAACCCCAGCAGGGTGAAGATGAACAGCGTGCCGAACACCACCGGATAGTCGCGGTTGATCGCCGCTTCAAAACTCATCAGGCCCAGGCCGTCGAGGGAGAAGATCACTTCCACCAGCAACGAGCCCGTGAAGAAGATCCCGATGAATGCCGAAGGGAAGCCGGCGATCACCAACAGCATGGCGTTACGGAACACATGGCCATAGAGCACGCGGCGGTTGGTCAGGCCCTTGGCCTTGGCCGTGACCACGTATTGTTTGTTGATCTCGTCCAGAAAACTGTTTTTGGTCAGCAGCGTCATGGTCGCGAAGTTGCCGATCACCAGCGCGGTCACCGGCAGCGCCAGGTGCCAGAAGTAATCGAGGATTTTGCCGCCCCAACTCAACTCATCGAAATTGTTGGAGGTGAGCCCGCGCAAGGGGAACCAGTCAAGGTAACTGCCCCCGGCAAACACTACGATCAGCAGGATTGCAAACAGGAACGCCGGGATCGCATAGCCGACGATGATCGCCGAGCTGGTCCACACATCGAAGTGGCTGCCGTGTCGCGTGGCCTTGGCGATACCCAGCGGTATCGACACCAGGTACATGATCAGCGTGCTCCATAACCCGAGGGAAATGGATACCGGCATCTTTTCCTTGATCAAGTCGATGACCTTGGCGTCCCGGAAGAAGCTGTCGCCGAAATCCAGCCGGGCGTAGTTCTTGACCATGATCCACAAGCGTTCCGGCGCCGATTTGTCGAAGCCGTACATCTTTTCGATTTCCTTGATCAGTGCCGGGTCCAGGCCCTGTGCGCCCCGGTAGCTGGAACCAGCCACCGAGACCTCGGCACCGCCACCGGCAATGCGACTGGTGGCGCCGTCAAAGCCTTCGAGCTTGGCGATCATCTGCTCCACCGGGCCACCGGGGGCGGCCTGGATGATGATGAAGTTGATCAGCAGGATCCCGAACAGCGTGGGGATGATCAGCAACAGGCGACGAACAATATAGGCCAGCATTCAATCGCCTCCGCTCGCCGGGTCGGCGCTTTGAGTCGTGTCCAGGGGAACCGCCGGTTTTACGTCGGGTTTGGCCCACCAGGTCACGGTGCCGACGTCATAGCGCGGCGGAACCTTGGGGTGGCCCAGGTGATCCCAGTACGCCACGCGGAAGGTCTTGATATGCCAGTTCGGAATCACGTAGTAGCCGAACTGCAACACACGGTCCAGGGCCTTGGCGTGGGCCACCAGGCTTTTGCGCGAGTCGGCGTCGATCAGCTCTTCCACCAGTTGGTCGACTGCCGGGTCCTTGAGCCCCATGTAATTGCGGCTGCCGGGCTTGTCGGCGCTGGAGGACTTCCAAAACTCGCGCTGTTCGTTACCCGGCGAAGTGGACTGCGGGAAACTGCCCACCAGCATGTCGAAGTCCCGCGAGCGCAGGCGGTTGATGTACTGCGACATGTCGACCCGGCGAATCACCAGGTCGATGCCCAGGTCGGCGAGGTTGCGCTTGAACGGCAGCAGGACACGTTCGAAGTCAGTCTGGACCAGCAGGAACTCGATGGTCACTGGCTTGCCGGTAGTGTCGACCATCTTGTCGTTGACGATCTTCCAGCCAGCCTCCTGCAGCAACTGGTAAGCCTCACGTTGCTGGGTACGGATCATGCCGCTGCCGTCGGTTTTGGCGGGCTCGAACGCTTGGGTGAAAACCTCGGCCGGGATCTTGTCGCGCAGGGGTTCAAGAATCGCCAGCTCGTCCGGGCTGGGTAAACCGGTGGCGGCCATTTCCGAGTTTTCGAAGTAACTGCGACTACGGGTATAGGCGCCATTGAACAACTGCCTGTTGCTCCATTCAAAGTCCAACAACAGGCTGATTGCCTTGCGCACGCGCACATCCTGGAACATCGGCTTGCGCGTATTGAATACGAAGCCCTGCATGCCGGTGGGGTTGCCGTTGGGGATTTCTTCCTTGATCAACCGACCTTGGGCGACTGCCGGAGTGTTGTAGGCGTTGGCCCAGTTCTTCGCGCTGATTTCCAGCCAGTAGTCGAATTGGCCGGCCTTCAACGCTTCCAGGGCCACGGTGTTGTCGCGATAGTAGTCGGTGATGCGGTTGTCGAAATTGTAGAAACCCTGAGTGAGAGGCAAGTCCTTGGCCCAGTAGTCCTTGACCCGCTCGTAGCGAATCATGCGCCCGGCCTTGACCTCGGCCACCTTGTACGGTCCGCTCCCCAGGGGCACTTCCAGGTTGCCCTTGGCGAAGTCGCGGGTTGCCCACCAATGCTTGGGCAGTACTGGGAGCTGCCCAAGGATCAGCGGTAGTTCACGGTTATTGGTGCGCTTGAACTTGAACAGCACCCGCAACGGATCTTCAGCGACCACTTCATCGACGTCGGCGTAGTAGGTGCGGAAGATGGGCGAACCGTCTTTGAGCAACGTCTGGAAGGTGAACACCACATCTTCGGCGCGGATTGGATGCCCATCATGAAAGCGCGCTTCGGGGCGCAGATAGAAGCGGACCCAACTGTTGTCCGGCGCCTTTTCGATCTTGCCGGCCACCAGTCCGTATTCGGTGATGGGCTCGTCCAGGCTTTGCATGGCCAGGGTGTCGTAGATCAGGCCGATATTATCCGCTGGCACGCCCTTGCTGATGTAGGGGTTGAGGCTGTCGAAGCCGCCCATGGCGGATTCGCGGAAGGTGCCACCCTTGGGCGCATCGGGGTTTACATAGTCGAAGTGCTTGAAGTCGGCGGGGTATTTCGGCGGCTCGTTGTAGAGCGTCAACGCATGTTGCGGGGCAGCTTGGGCCACACTACATAGCAAGAGGCTGCCAAGCAGTGCAGTACGCAAAGACATCATTGGGCTTTCTCCGAAGCTTTGAGCCACCAAGCGCTCAAGCCCAGGCTATAGGGCGGCGTGGTGACAAAGGCGAACCGATTGCGGTATGCCAGTCGATGATAGTTGAGGTACCAATTGGGGATACTGTAGTGCTGCCACAACAGCACTCGGTCGAGGGCCCGGCCGGCGGCCAACTGTTCCTCGCGGGTCTGTGCGGCCAGCAGTTGTTCCAGCAGGTGATCGACCACGGGGCTGGCGATGCCTGCATAGTTCTTGCTGCCCTTGATCGCCACTTGGCTGGAGTGGAAGTACTGCCACTGCTCAAGGCCCGGGCTCAAGGTTTGGTTGAGGGTCATGAGGATCATGTCGAAGTCGAACTGATCCAGGCGTTGCTTGTATTGCGCCCGGTCAACGGTGCGCAGGCGTGCGTCGACGCCGATGCTGTTCAAGTTCTCGACATAGGGCTGCAGGATGCGCTCCAGGTTCGGGTTGACCAACAGAATCTCCAGGCGCAGGGGTTGCCCCTTGCTGTCGAGCAAACGTTGCCCCGACAGCTTCCAACCGGCTTCACCGAGCAATGCCAGGGCGCGGCGCATGGTGTCGCGGGGGATGCCACGCCCGTCGGTCTGCGGCAGGCTGAACGGCTGAGTGAACAGGGCGGCGGGCAACTGGTCGCGGTAGGGGGAGAGCATCAGCCATTCATGGCCCACCGGTACGCCGCTCGCCGAAAACTCGCTGTTGGGGTAGTAACTCACGCTGCGTTTGTAGGCGCTGCTGAACAGGGTGCGGTTGGTCCATTCAAAGTCGAACATCAGCCCCAGGGCTTCGCGTACTTTGGCTTGGCTGAAGGTCGGCCGCCGGGTGTTCATGAACAAACCCTGGCTTTGGGTCGGGATCTGGTGGGCGATTTGCGCCTTGATCACCTTGCCTCGGTTGACCGCCGGAAAGTTGTAGCCCGTGGCCCAGTTCTTGGCCTGGTGCTCAATATAAATGTCGAACTCGCCGGCCTTGAAGGCTTCGAACGCCACGTCGCTGTCGCGGTAGAACTCCACTTCGACCTTGTCGTAGTTGTAGAGCCCCTGGTTGACCGGTAGGTCCTTGCCCCAGTAATCCTTGACGCGTTCGAAGACCAATTGCCGCCCCGGCGTAACCTTGGTGATGCGATACGGCCCGCTGCCCAGCGGCGGCTCGAAGGTGGTGGCCTTGAAATCACGGTTTTTCCAGTAGTGCTGGGGCAGTACCGGCATTTCGCCCAGACGCAGGATCAGCAACGGGTTACCGGCGCGCTTGAATACAAAACGGATGCGATGACGGTTGAGGATATCGACCCGCGCCACTTCCTGCAGGTTGGTACGGTATTGTGGGTGGCCTTCAGTCAGCAGCGTGCGGTAGGAAAACGCCACGTCGTAGGCGGTGATGGGTTTCCCATCGTGAAAGCGCGCTTCGGGGCGCAGGTTGAACACGACCCAACTGCGGTCCTCGCTGTATTCCACCGATTGAGCGATCAGTCCGTAGCTGGAGGTGGGTTCATCACCGGAGGGGGCGTACTGGCCAGTGCCGACCATCAACGGCTCGTTCAGCTCATTGACGCCGTATTGCAGGAAGTTGGGGGTTGAAACCGGGCTGGAGCCCTTGAAGGTATAGGGGTTGAGTGTATCGAACGTGCCAAATGCCATGACCCGCAACGTCCCGCCTTTGGGCGCTGCAGGGTTTACCCAGTCGAAGTGGGTGAATTTGGCCGGGTACTTGAGTGTGCCGAACTGCGTGTAACCGTGGCTCTCGGTAATCGTCGCGTTCGCAGCAAAGCTCAAGGCCAGACTTATTAGTAGAAGGAGGGGACGCTTCAAGTCAGAGATCCGATCCAGGCGGCTTGGGCTTTATGATCGGTACAGTAACAGCTTGTTCCGGTTGGAAAAAGCATCTTGAAAACGGCGATAAACCAGTGTGGGAGCGGGCTTGCTCGCGAAGGCGGAGTGTCAGTCGATGCATGTTTGACTGATACACCGCCTTCGCGAGCAAGCCCGCTCCCACATTTGATTGCATTTCAACCTGTTGGAATCAGTGGCCGGAAGCCGCAGGCCCTGCCTTCGCGGTAAACGGTGGTTTGGCCAGCCACACCAGCAGAATCAAGCCCATGAACATCCACCCCAGTAACGTGAAGTAATCCACGGTGGACATCATGTATGCCTGACTGGTGAGGATCTGGTCCAGCTGCGTGTAGGCTTTCTGCCCTGCCCCACCCAGTGCACTCAGGGCATCACGGGTCGCCGAGTCGTAGGTGGTCATGTTTTCGCTCATGTACGCATGGTGCTGGTCCGCCCGGCGAATCCAGATCCAGGTGGTCAGCGAGGCCGCAAAGCTGCCGCCCAGGGTACGCAGGAAGGTCGCAAGCCCGGCGCCATCGGCAATCTGATGCGGCGGCAGATCGGACATCAGGATGCTCAAGGTCGGCATGAAGAACAGCGCTACACCGATGCCCATGAACAGTTGCACCAGGGCGACGTGCTGGAAGTCCACTTCATTGGTAAAGCCCGCCCGCATGAAGCAGCTCAAGCCAATCGCCAGGAACGCCAGGCCGGCCAGCAGGCGCAGGTCGAACTTGTGCGCGTACTTGCCCACGAACGGCGACATCAGCACCGGCAGAATCCCGATCGGCGCTACCGCCAGGCCGGCCCAGGTCGCGGTGTAGCCCATCTGGGTCTGGAGCCATTGCGGCAGGATCAGGTTGATGCCAAAGAAGCCCGCGTAGCCCAGGATCAACACGATGGTGCCGATGCGGAAGTTGCGGTAGGCGAACAGCCGCAAGTTGACCACCGGGTGCTTGTCGGTCATTTCCCAGATCACGAACACCGCCAGGGCAATCGCCGAAATCACGGCGCCCATGATGATGAAGTTGGATTCGAACCAGTCCAGGTCGTTGCCCTTGTCGAGGATGATCTGCAAGGCGCCGACGCCGACAATCAGGCTCAGCAGCCCGACGTAGTCCATTGGCTGATGACTGGTGACCACCGGACGTTTCTTCAACTGCGAACGCACCACCATCACCGCAAAGATGCCGATAGGTACGTTAATGAAGAAGATCCACGGCCAGCTGTAGCTGTCGGTGATCCAACCGCCGAGGATCGGCCCGGCAATCGGTGCGACCACCGTCACCATCGCCAGCAGCGCCAAAGCCATGCCCCGCCTCGCCGGCGGGTACACCGCGATCAGCAGCGTCTGGGTCATCGGGTACAACGGCCCCGCCACCAAGCCTTGCAGCACCCGGAAACCGATCAGCTCAGGCATCGAGGTAGACACACCACACAGAAACGACGCCAGTACGAACAGGATCGTCGCCCACAAAAACAGTTTCACCTCGCCGAAGCGCCGGCTCAACCAGCCGGTGAGCGGCAAGGCAATCGCGTTGCTCACCGCAAACGAGGTGATGACCCAAGTGCCCTGCTCCGAACTCACGCCGAGGTTGCCGGAAATGGTCGGCAACGCCACGTTGGCGATGGTGGTGTCGAGCACCTGCATAAAGGTCGCCAGCGACAGGCCAATAGTGGCCATCAACAGGCTGGGTGGCGTGAAGGAGGCGTTATTGCTCATCAGCGTTGCACAGCCTTGGGTGCGGCGAGGCTGTTGTCATGGATCAACTGCGTGATCATGGCGTCGGCTTCGGCCAATTGGCGGTCATACACATTGGTGGTAAACGAGGCCTTTTGCGGCGCCTGTTGTGCCAGCACCGGGCCGCTCTGGTCGTGCAGGTCCACATTGACCAGGGTGCTCAAGCCCACACGCAGCGGGTTCTTGGCCAATTCCTCGGCGTTGACGTGGATGCGTACCGGTACTCGTTGCACGATCTTGATCCAGTTGCCCGTGGCGTTCTGTGCCGGCAACAGGGCGAAAGCGCTGCCAGTGCCGGCGCCGAGGCTGTCAACGGTGCCGCTGAACTTCACGTCGCTGCCGTAGATGTCCGCTTCGATGTCCACCGGCTGGCCGATGCGCATATTACGCAGTTGGGTTTCCTTGAAGTTGGCGTCGATCCACAGCTGGTCCAGGGGAATCACGGCCATCAGGGCTGTGCCTGGCTGCACGCGTTGGCCCAGTTGCACGGTACGTTTGGCCACGTAGCCGGTGACCGGCGCGATCAGGGTGCTGCGGGCGTTGGTCAGGTAGGCCTGGCGCAGTTGTGCGGCGGCGGCCTGCACATCAGGATGAGACGAGATCACGGTGTCATCCACCAATGCGTTGGTGGTTTTCAGTTGCTGCTCAAGGTTGGTCAGGGCGTTTTTCGCTGCAGTCAGGCTGTCACGGGCGTGGGACAGTTCTTCCTGGGAAATCGCCCCGCCCTGGGCCAGGGTTCTACGACGGTTAAAGTTGTCCTGGGCAGTTTGCACGTCGGCCTTCTGCGCATTGACCTGAGCTTTCATTCCGTCGACGTTGCTGTACAAACCACGCACCTGACGCACAGTGCGGGCCAGGTTGGCCTGGGCGCTTTGCAGGCCGACGGCGGCGTCGTTCGGGTCGAAGTTGACCAGCACCTGGCCTTCGTGGACCAGATCGCCATCGTCGGCGCCGATGCTGACCACCGTGCCGGTGACCAATGGGGTGATTTCCACCACGTTGCCGTTCACATAAGCGTCATCGGTGCTTTCGCTGAAGCGGCCGTAGAACTCATACCAGCCCCACACGCCCACAGCGCCGAGGATGACGATGAGTGTCAGGAGCAACAGCATCACCTTGCGTTTGCGTGGGTTGCTGTCGTTCGCTTGTTCGTTTGCGTTGTTGCTGTCGGCAGTGGCCATGACAAATACCTCAAATTATTCCGTGCGTGTGGCTGGGGTGGTCGCGGCCACGCTGTTGGCGTTGAACCCGCCACCCAGGGCCTGCATCAATTGGATCGACAGATCGATTTGCGCGGCATTCAGCGTCGCCAACTGACGCTGGGCTTGCAGCAATTGTTGCTCGATGCTGAGCACGTCCAGGTAGTTACCGATCCCGGAGCTGTAGCGTTGCACGCCAGTATCAAAGGACTGCTTGGCAATGTCCGCGGCGTGTTGCTGGGCCTGGATCTGCCGACCGGTGTCGCGTAGCTGGGACAGCGTGTTGCCAATATCACCCAAGGCTTGCACCAGGGTTTTGTTGTACTGGGCCACCGCCAGGTCGTAATCGGCATCGCGGGCATCGAGGTCGGCGCGCAGGCGGCCGCCATCGAAGATCGGCAATGAGATCGTCGGCGCAATGCTGAAGAAACGGCTGGCCGAACCAAACATCGCATCCCCCAGCAACGACTCGGCCCCGGCGCTCGCACTCAGGTTGAGGTTGGGGTAGAAGCGGGTCTTGCTTGCGTCGATATTTTTGCTCGCCGCCTCTACGCGCCAGCGCGCAGCGATCAGATCTGGGCGACGGCCCAGCAGTTCGGCCGGCAACACCGATGGCACGGCCACGGCGCTGGGTTTCAACACATTCGGGCGAGTCAGCTCATTGCCACGATCGGGACCTTTGCCGAGCAAGACGGCCAGGGCGATCTTGGCGCTTTGCAGTTGCTTTTCCGCATCGATCAGTTGCGACTGGGAGCTGGCTTCCAGGCTTTCGGTCTGCTGGTACTGGTACTCGCTGTCGATACCCGAGCTCAGGCGGCGTTTGCTCAGGTCGAGCATCTGGCGAGTGCGCTTGAGGTCATCACTGGCCAGGTCACGCACGATATGGGCCTGGCCCAAGTCGCTGTAGGCCTTGGCCACGTTGGCGGCCAGGGTCAGGCGTGCGGCTTGCTGGTCGACTTCGGCGGCACGGGCCTGGCCCAACGCAGCTTCCCAGGCAGCGCGCTGGCCACCCCAGAGGTCGAAGTTGTAGTTGAAGCCGGCACTGATGTTACGCACGGTGGCGTAGGCATCGCCCTGCCCTCGTGGGTCCTGATCCTTGGCCAGGCGCGAGCGGCTGATGCCGGCGCTGGCATCCAGGGTCGGCATACGCGCAGCGTCGGCGGCAAAGGCGGCGGCTTCGGCCTGGTGGGCACGGGCATTGGCGACTTGCATGTCAGGGCTGTTTTGCAGGGCCTCGCGGATCAGGCCGTCGAGCTGGGGATCGCCGAGGCTTTTCCACCAGTCGGCGGAGGGCCATGCGGCGGTCGACAGGGTGACGCCGCTCAACGACTTGCCGGTTTGCAAGGTGTTGGCGTCCAGGCGTTTGCCCTGGGTGTCGAGGCCGCTGTAGTTAGCGCAACCGGCCAGGGTCATCGCCACCAGCACCAGGCTGAGTGCGCGTGTGCTCATTGATCACCTACCCGCTGGATGACGATGGCGTCACCGGCAGCTACCAGAATTTTCTTGAGGATTCGTTCCAGGGTTTGCAACTCGCCAGGCTCCAGGGAGCCGGCCAGTTCGTTCATCGACTGGGCGCCGATGTACGGCAGCATGTCCGCCAGGCGCTGGCCATCGTCCGTGAGCACCAGTTGCACCTGGCGCCGATCCTGTTCGGAACGTTTGCGCGCCAGCAGGCCCTTCTGCTCCAGGCGATCGAGCATGCGGGTCATGGAACCGCTGTCCAGGGACAGGTTGCGACACAGCTCGGCCGGGGTGTCGACGTCGAATTGGGCAATGATGATCAACACCTTGAACTGCGCGGCGGTCACGCCGTGGGGTTCCATGTGGGTGTCGATAATGCGGTCTTTGAGCAGCGCGGCTCGGCCAAGCAGGAGACCGAGGTGACAATTGCGAAAACTGTCAGGGGTGAAGTGGGCCATCGAAAGTCACCTTATTACTGCCTAGGCAGTGAATGTATGACAAGATGTTACTGCTTAGGCAGCGAATGTCAAATGGAATTATTAGCTTGCTTGCTAATGTGGGAGGGGG
>NZ_JBOICG010000639.1:0-2283 GCF_050739995.1 Pseudomonas sp.
CGTCTACAAGGCATTCCGTCAGGATTGGGAAGCCAATGGCGGCACCGTGGTGGGCGTCGAGTACGTTGACCAGCCGGTAGCCCTGGCCCAGCAGATTGCCGACCTGTTCCAGCTGCGCAAGAGCGAAGGCCGCGCCAAGAGCCTGCAAAGCACCGTCGGTACTGACGTAGCGGCTCAACCATCGCGTCGCCAGGATATCGAGTTCATCTTCCTGGCAGTCACTCCGCAACTGGCCCAACAGATCAAGCCGACCCTGAACTTCCAGTACGCCGGTGACGTGCCGGTTTACGCAACCTCCCACGTGTTCAGCGCCAGCGGTGACAAGAACCAGTACCTGGACATGACCAACGTCATGTTCTGCGAGACCCCATGGCTGCTCAACAGCACCGACCCGCTGCGCAATCAGGTCGCTGCGCAATGGCCACAGGCCAACGGCAGCCTCGGCCGTCTCTACGCAATGGGCGTTGACGCCTACCGCCTGGCACCGCGCCTGGGCCAGCTCAAGGCACTGCCGGATACTCGGGTTGACGGGCTTTCGGGCAGCCTGGGTGTCAGCGCCAACCAACGCGTCGACCGCCAGATGCCTTGGGCGAAGTTTGTCGGTGGTGACATCCAGCGTCTGCCGGACACCCCACGCTGATGCCCGAGCGGTCCAGCGCACAAAGCGGCAAGGATGCCGAACTTCAAGCTCTCCAGTATCTGCAACAACACGGTCTGCGCCTGTTGGCGCAGAACTGGTTATGTAAACGCGGTGAGCTTGATCTGGTCATGCTTGACGGCGATACAGTAGTATTCGTCGAAGTCCGCTACAGAAAACACGCACAATGGGGTGGCGCGCTCGCCAGTATCGACGGGCGCAAACGTCAGAAGCTGATACTCGCTGCGCAGTTTTTCCTGCAAAAAGAGCATCGCTGGGCTGACTCTCCCTGCCGTTTCGATGTGGTTGCCATAGAAAGCTCACCGACAGGCTTTGCTGGTCTGAACTGGCTCAAAGATGCCTTCGACAGCTGAATTACTGCACACCTTCACCACACACTTTTGCTCTTTGCATTGCGGGCTGCACATTTCCGTGCCAATCAGCCGCGCTACTTAAGGTCACACAGATGGACATGCAATCCCGAATTCGCCAGCTTTTCCAGGCCAGCATCGACACCAAGCAACAGGCGATGGACGTACTTGCACCGCACATCGAGCAAGCCAGTCAGGTCATGGTCAATGCCTTGCTCAACGAAGGCAAAATGCTTTCGTGCGGCAACGGCGGCTCGGCCGGCGACGCCCAGCATTTCTCCTCTGAGCTGCTCAACCGCTTCGAGCGTGAGCGTCCGAGCCTGCCGGCCATTGCCCTGACCACCGACTCGTCGACAATCACCTCGATTGCCAACGACTACAGCTACAACGAAATCTTCTCCAAGCAAATCCGCGCCCTGGGCCAACCGGGCGATGTGTTGCTGGCGATTTCCACCAGCGGCAACTCGGCGAATATTATTCAAGCGATCCAGGCCGCACATGATCGAGAAATGATTGTCGTAGCATTGACCGGCCGCGACGGCGGTGGCATGGCCTCGCTGTTGCTGCCTGAGGACGTGGAGATCCGCGTCCCGGCCAATGTCACTGCACGCATTCAGGAAGTCCACCTGCTGGCGATCCACTGCCTGTGCGATCTGATCGACAGCCAACTGTTCGGGAGTGAAGAATGACCGTTAAACGCCTCAGCCTTTTGGCCATTACGCTGTGCCTCGCCATCAGCGGCTGCAGCACGGCAATCACCGCAACACGTGACACCCCCATTCAGGACGATAAGGGCACTCGTACCTTCGGCAGCAAAATCGATGACTCGCTGATCGAAACCAAGGTCGAGGTGAACGTCGCCAAGGCCGCACCGGACCTGGGCAACGGTGCCTCGCGCATCGTCGTGACCAGCTTCAACGGTGTGGTACTGCTGGCCGGGCAAACCCCGCGCGCCGACCTCAAGGCCCAGGCTGAACAGGCCGCATCCAGCGTTCAGCGCGTCAAGAAGGTCCACAACGAACTGCAGGTGATGGACCCGATCACCCTGCTGGCCATCAGCAGCGACGCCCTGCTGACCACCAAGATCAAGGCGCAGATGCTGACCGATAGCGCGATTCCCGGCTCGCGCATCAAGGTCGTCACCGATAACGGCATCGTCTACATGATGGGCTTGCTGACCCAGGCGGAAGCCACGCGTGCAGCCAACCTGGTGCAAGGCGTTTCCGGCGTGCAGAAGATCGTGAAGGTGTTCGAATACATCGACTGATGTAACCG
>NZ_JBOICG010000640.1:0-5911 GCF_050739995.1 Pseudomonas sp.
TAACCAAAGGTTAACTAAGAATTGTGAAAAGCTGTCCACTGAATGTGCTGGGGGGCAGTGGGCAGGCTGCTGCGCCTGCTCACTGAGGGGGACTTTACGTCAAGAATTAATCGTCTTTGCGCTCGCGGCTGGAAAGACTGCCGTCTTGCAATGCCGAATAAACAACGGTGCTTTGACGAGTGAGCACGAGGTGCCGGATCAACGCGATCATCAGCCCCAGTAGCAAACCACCTACGAGGCCCAATGCAATGACCAAGGCTTTCTTCGGTTTGACCGGTGCCAGAGGCTCCTGGGCACGGCGGTCAACGGTGACCAGCTTGAGGTTGCTCATATCGATGTTAAGGCTGCGCAACCGTGCGACTTCAGCTCGAAGCGGTTCGACATCCTTCAGGAAAATATCTTCATTCCCACGTTTTTTCAGGATCTCAACTTCCCGGTTCGACTCAAGCAACTGAATTTCCTTGCCGATTTCAGCAATACGGGGGTTGGTGAAATCATCATTGGTCCGCTGTTGCAATGCGGAACGCTCTGCTTCCAAGGCCTCGGTCCCCAGGAAGTACAGCGGAATCTTCTGATTGTTGACCTCCGTGCGCATCACCTGGCTCGAACCCGTGCGGGTGGCGTCGGCCATGGACGATGGCGTGGTAGGTGTCTTGATCCCCATGGACTTGGCAATGGAGATCGCTTCGGCCAGTTCGGCCAGGCGATTGGTGCGCTCCATTTTCATCTGCAAACGCAAGGCGCCAAGTTCATCTTGCAATTGCGCACGCTTGAGTCGATCAGACTCAAGCAGCTTGGCGATCTTGGATTCCTTTTCGGTATCGTAGTTGGCTCGGGCCGCGTCGATTTTGCCCTTGAGCTCGGTCAAGCGGTTATTGACGATCACCTTGAGGTCGGCACCGACTTGTTCACGCTCGGCGGCGATTGCGTAATCCACAAAGCCGTTGAGGATCGCGACACCATCAACGTCCGACGGGTACTGCAACTCCAGGCGAATATAGTTGCTCAGCGAGTCTGACTTCTTGGGGTCCGGCAGGATCAGGTTGACCGAGTTCCGATTGAAATCCTCAAAGCTCTGCTCCAGGCTCTGCCCTGGTTTCTTGAAAGCCTTGAACAACTCCTCGTGTTCCTTGAAAAAACCCAGGCGGGCTTCGTACGAGTCCAACTGAGCCCCGACCTTCACCAAGGCGTCGGCCGGTGGCAGCTTGTAGACCTCGGAGCGGTTCAATGCATCCAACTCGTTGATTGCCGCAGGCCGCAGCACGCTGCTGACTTCATACGTCTTGGGCGCCAGGAAGGCATAGCCCACACCGAGAATCCCCACCAGGGCCGTACAACCGACTATCAGCTTTTTTTGCCGCCAAATGCCATGGAACAATTCAAACAGATCGATTTCATCGGGAGCGACAGCAGGCGGAAGCTGGGAAGTACGATTCAAAATAAGAACACCTTAAAATAATACTAAAAGGCCATCACCTTTCGAAGCCCCATGACTTCAAAAAATCAGGGACAACGCCCTGCATACGACGGACCAATGGCAGTCTGACCACTCAGTCTGATGAAAGATCCTACTTAGGTGGAGATTATTTCGTATTTATGTCGGTAAATCGCGATTACGACATTCATATAGGACTACGGTAGGTAGGAGCGTAGTCAATACAACATGAAAAAGCTGTCAAATCGCTGTCTTTTAAAGAAAAATCTCCATTCACTGTCTGCTTAAAGCTTCGCACCCGATACAAATAGCCCCGTCAACATTCAGAAAAAGGGATTTTGCATGTCATCTATTTCCGACTACCACGCCCTCCAAGGTGCTTGGGAGCAGACCGCACTTGAAGACAATGGCGTGCTCAATCCGCCTGACGCCCATAGCGCGCCAGGCGCCATTACCACTATTACCGGGGACAGGTTCGAAGTGACGACAGTCGATGGCACTATTTTGCTGGCTGGCCGGTTTTCCCTGGACACACGCACCACGCCCAAAAGCATTACCTGGGTCGACTCGATTGGCGATGATGCGGGCAAGCAGCTACCCGCCAGCTACCAACTCGACGGGGATCATTTTGTATTTATCGCTGCTGATGAGGGTATGCCCAAGCCGACGGTGTTCAGTACCGGTCCGGGGCAAACCATGCGCACGTTTGTGCGGCGCCGTTGAATGAGTGCATATCCGAATACTCGACAGCCTTTTCACACGGCCTTCACTTTCCGAGCGATACGTTAAGCGTACCTACTCCAGTGAATCCCTTAGCCCGCCTCTCGCGGGCTTTTTTTGTCCGCGGGAAACCTGATCAAGCAGGAAGCTTGGTCGCAGTCAGGGTGAAACACAGTGGCAATTGCGCGTGCTGGTGTTCGTACTGGTCATACAGTTCTTCACGATTGGAATGCGGGTACTCCTGCAAATGGCCAATCTGCAGTTGCGCCGCAATCGCCCCGCTCACCACGCTCCCCAGCGTATGCACAAACCAATACGAAGTCGGGCCGTCAACGGTGCCTTGCCCCTCGTAGACAATGGACTCTTGCAACACAAAGGGATCGCGCTGGAAATACGAGCTGGCCGGCAGCATTGGGTTGGGTGCCAGGGGGTCGAATACTTCAAGGAACGGATGGGTTTCGTACATCACCAGAACACCGCCGGGCTTTAGCGTACTGGCGACATGACGCATGAACAACGCCACATCCGGCATCCAGCCCAATACGCCAATGGTCACAAGGGCCACATCAAACTGCCCCATCAGATGCTCAGGCAGATGATGGATGTCGCTCTCAATGAACTGCGGGCAATGGGGCGAAGCATCACCGAGCTCTCGGGCTTGCTGGAGAAACGCCTGGGATTGATCGACACCCACCACGGAGCGCGCGCCCAAACCGAACAAGGACAGACTCTCGCGTCCATTGTTGCAGCACAGTTGCACCACATCCTTGCCGGCGACGCCGACATCTTGCAGCAGCGTGGTAATCGTCGGGTCAAGGCAGGAAAAGTCAGGGCGAACGACGGCTTCCAGCGTCGCCTTCCAAGTGGCCGTGTCTTTGTGCAGGCTGGCGGACTCATCCCAGGCGTGCCTATTACTGGTAATGGCCTGTTCGGCCGAGGGCATGTCCATTGCGGCTCCAGATAGTCAGTGCGGCGGGGTTCGGAAAATAAGCCAGTTTTCGCGTGCAATACAACTGTCGCCTGACATATGCGACAATGCGCGCCAAATTCCAACACACATCCCCAATTTTCTGCTCAGCGACCGGGTTTCGCGCCTTGATGTCGCTGTTGACGCATGCCTGAAGGCTCCAGCCGCCAAGCTCGCAACCCATTGATAGGTAAAGTAATTGATCTCCACAGCTAACATCACCATGCGGTATGGAATGCTGTCTTGTGATTAGCGCTGATCAGTGTTTATTGGGCCAAATCGTCATGAGTAAGCACCCGTAACGCACCGAAATGCACCCGTTGGTCCCAGAAGTGGTCCCAACGGGGAAATTCCAGCCCATGCCGGAACTGCATAACACCCTCCCCGGCGTCCTGCCGACCGAACACCACCACCCCAGAAGCACATCCGGTACTACGCTGTTTACTCCACGGAGAAACAACGATGCCAAATTCAGACCTGTTCCCCACCCTGCTTTCAAAACTCTACGAAAACCAACTGGCCCTCGAAGCCTCCATCATGGAGTTGTCAAACTGGGTGGAGCAGCGAGGCTCTGCCGATGTGGCCGAGAATGTACGTGGGGCGCTGGACACAATCGACCGCAACGAGGAATTCATCAAACTGACTCTGGCAGTTCTCATGTCGCCCGAGTGAAGTTTGAGGCAAAGAGATACCTACGAAACTCCGGACGATTCAGTGTGCGTCAAAGCGCTTGCCAGTTGGTACGACCCCTAACACAGGGAAATTTCCTACAAACTGATCAGGCGAAAGCTACAGCCTTGGTAGCGCTGATTTCGGATAATCCTGATGGTATCTAGCCAGTACGCTAGACCTCTATCAACGATTAGGCTGACGGCAGGCATGCTGAAGGTCGCTTCGATTAGGACTTCAATTATGAAATTCAGATCAAGAGCCATAAGGCGTGCCGGCGTGATTTCTTTTGTGCTGGGTGCAACTTTCACCTTGTCAGCAACGCCGGTGAGGGCCGCTTGTACTTGGAGCGGAAGTAACTGGGCACCCAAGCAACTGACCCTAGCTGCAGGTACAGTTTTTGCGCCGCGAGACGTGCCGATTGGCACGACGCTTAACAACTTCAGCCCGATACGCGAGTTAGCATTTGGCGACAGATTAGTGTGTGGTCTGACCGCATCCTACAGCACGACCCTGATCGGTCCATTGGCAAGCAATATACCAGTAGATTCGCTTAACGTGCCTGCTAACTCAGTGTTGCAAACTAACGTACCGGGGGTTGGCTTAACTATGTACATGACAGGCTTTGCTACCCAGTGGCAAGTTCCCCCAGACAACCGAAGCCGCTTTATGCCCTTCACTCTGACCCTGAATATCAACACTGCAGTTGCAGGTATGCCAAGTGCAATGGTTCGCTACGCATTGATAAAAACTGGAGACATCGCTCCAGGCACGCACACGATAAATCAAGTAGTCGCCGCAGGCGACTCTGACCGTGGTCGTATTTTCGATTTGACCTTCACTGCAACAGTTACCGTAGCTGGCTGCTCTATGCCGGTGGCGCCGGGAAATCAGATCAATGTGCCGATGGGTACTTGGGAGAAGCGCGTTTTTAACGGTAAAAATTCCACTACTCCAGCTCAGCCATTCGCCATCACGCTCAACTCTTGCATTGCGGGTAGTAACTACCCAGGAAATGCCAACGGCTACTTCAACGGTAACTACGCCAATATCCAGCTCGATGGAAATAAGACGTCAAACATAATTGATGCGGCCAATGGCATCCTCAGTCTTTCAAGCGACTCAACCGCACAAGGTGTGGCGATCCAAGTGTTGCGTGATGACGGTACACCTATGAATTTGGGGCTACCTGTACGGCTAAACCGCATCGTAGATGGCACCACTACAGTCCCCCTTAGAGCGCGGTATATTCAGACCAGCGACGGGCCAACGCCCATGCCGGGTTCAGCAAACGGATACGCAAGTTTTTCAGTCACTTATCGGTGAATAGGTTGTAGTCAAACTAACTGCACCATCTCAACGCCATAGACTTCGCAGCCGTATTTTCATGCGGCTTGCCAGTTCTGTGGCGTTGTTGTTTGCAAGGTACTTTTAGCACTGATACCAGCTTAAAAAAGCTTAGGAAATTTCCTACAAACAAAGAGACCTTTCCTACAGCCAACTTTGATCGCTCTCCCGATAATTAACCCAGACGAAACGCGACACCCCCAGATGGGCTGCCACGTCAACACGCCTGAAGGCCCAGAGACGGCTAACAAGCGCTCTTTCATTAAAGTGGATGTGATCATGAAAAGTTTTGCTCTCAAAGGTTTACCTCTAGCTCTGCTTCTGGCTGGCGCTTCGCAAGCAGCCATCGCTGCAGATGGCGAAATCAACTTCACCGGTAGCGTCACTGACAACACCTGCCCAGTAGTGGTAGCCGACCTGAATGGTTCTGCGGGTGCCGGCGACGTGACTTTGGGTACCGTACCGGTTACTTCCCTTGCCACCGCTGGCCAAGTGGCAGGTGGCGGCGCTTTCACCCTGACAATTGATACCAATGCCCCAGGTTGCAGCGTTGCTGGCAAAAAAGCCGTGGTCAAGTTCTTGTCCCTGAGTGGTAGCGCCGGAGCCAATGGCCAGTGGATTGGCCTGACACCAGAAACGGGTGTTGCGACCAACGTTGCAGTGCAAATCAAAGATGCCGCCGGCAAAGACTTGCAAATGGGTCTGGAGTCCTCGCCGTACCTGGATCTGACCCAACCACTGCGTTTCACCGCCAACTATATCTCCACTGGCAC
>NZ_JBOICG010000641.1:0-3469 GCF_050739995.1 Pseudomonas sp.
CCAAGGACTACATCGAGGGGCAGTATCACAAGGCACAGATGGGGGTGATTCCGGCGCAGAGTACCTTGAGGCTGGTGCCTGCAGACTAGCATTGGGATGCAGCTCGTGAGAGCGGATTTATCCGCGAAGGACTGCATAGCAGTCCCATCTTTGGGGCGTGTTGCGCCCCTTCGCGGATAAATCCTCTACACAAGTGGTTGCGATGGGGCCTGTCAGCCTTGCCACTTACCGCCTTCGACAATCACGCTCTCAGGCTTGGTGTCATCGCTCAGCTCTTTACGTACATATTGGTCGTACAGCTTGAGCAAAAACTTCTCTTCCCCCAGCTTCGCCAACTCGGCGTTCACCCAATCGCGCAGCTCGGTATTGCCCTTTTTCACCGCAGGCGCAATCGGTGCTTCATCGCCCAATTTCTCTTCCAGCACGCGGTAGCCCGGGTTCTGCTTGGCCCAGCTGAACAGCACCAGGTTGTCCTGGGCATAGGCATCGCCACGGCCAGCGGACAGCGCTTGCAGCGACTCGGAGTTTTTCTCGAACTTGAGCAGTTTCCAATCCGGATGATTCTTGGTCAGCCAGATATCGGCGGTCGTGCCGGTGGTGACAATGGTGGTGCGGGTGGCCAGGTCATTCAGGCTTTTTACGGAACTGTCGTTAGGCACCAGCGCCTGCACGGCGACTTTCAGGTTGGGGTTGGTGAAGTCCACCGCTTCCTTGCGCTCCGGCGTCACGGTCATGTTGGCGAGGATCAGATCGACCTTGTCGCTTTGCAGGAACAGAATACGGCTGGCCGGCTCCACGGCGACGAATTCGACTTTGTTTTCATCGCCCAGCAGATCCTTGGCGAATTGACGGCCAATGTCGGTATCGAAACCGACGTAGCGACCGGCCTCATTCACAAAGCCGAACGGCGGCTTGTCAGTGAACACGCCGACGATCAGCTTGTCCCGCGCCTTGATCTTGTCGATAGCGCTCGCAGCAGCGGCGACAGGTTTTGCAGGCTCTTCGGCCTTTTTATCGCAACCGGCCAGCAGTGCGACGGCAAACAGTGGCAGCAGTAATTTTTTCATATCAGCTCCAGTTCCTTGGTTTTCTTGGGCAGTGTTGAAACAAAGGAGAACTTCTCCAGGAACTGCTGCGCGCGTGCGGTCTGCGGGTTCGTAAAGAATGCCTCGGGGGTGTTGTGTTCGAGGATGCGACCGGCCTCCATGAACACCACGCGGTCGGCGACGGCGCGGGCGAAGGCCATTTCGTGGGTGACGATCAGCAGGGTCATGCCATCGCGGGCCAGGCCCTGGATCACTTCCAGCACTTCCTTGACCATTTCCGGGTCGAGGGCGGCGGTGACCTCATCAAACAGCATGACCTGGGGGTTCATGCACAACGAGCGGACGATGGCGATGCGTTGCTGCTGGCCACCAGAGAGCTGGCGCGGGAAGGCATCGCGCTTGTCGGCCAGGCCCACGCGCTCCAGCAGTTTTTCCGCCTGGTCGCGGGCTTCGCGGGGCTCGCGCTTTTGCACTTTCAGCGGCCCGAGCAGGATGTTGTCGAGCACGTTCATGTGCGGGAACAGGTGGTAGCTCTGGAAGACCATGCCGATGTCCTGGCGTACCTGACGCCAGTCAGTCGATTTATCCAGCAACTCCTTGCCGGCAAAACGCAGGCTGCCGCCCTGGGCCACCTCCAATCCGTTCAAGCAACGCAGCAAGGTGCTTTTGCCACAGCCGCTGGGGCCGAGGATCACCACCACTTCGCCGCTTTGCACACTCAGGTCGATGCCCTTGAGCACCTGCTGTTCACCGAAGAATTTGTTGAAACCCTGAAACTCGATCAATGCACTCATGCTTGGGCCCAGCGCCGTTCCAGCACCTTGGAGGCGGCCGATAACGGGTAGCAGATAAAGAAGAAAAACAGGAACAGCACGCCGTAGATCAGCACTGACTCGTAGGTGCGTTCGATGATTTGCTGGCCGACCTTGATCACGTCCACCACGCCGATCAGCACCGCCAGGGAACTGGTCTTGATGATCCGCGTGTAGACGTTGATCGTCGGCGGTGTCATGCGCTTGAGTGCCTGGGGCAGCAGCACGTAGCCGTACAACTGCGGATCGGACAGACCTATCGACAACCCCGCCTCACGCTGGCCACGGGGCAGCGAATGCAGTGCGCCGCGAACCACTTCACCCACTTCACTGGCACCCCACAACGACAGCACCAACACCGCGCACCAAAAGCTTGGAATACTCAAACCAAAGAAAATCGGCAGGCCAAAGAACAGCAGGTAAAGCCACACCAACACCGGAATCGCCCGAAACAACTCCAGGTAAACCCGCAACACGGTGTTGACCACTGTGTTATTCAACGTGCGCAGCACGCCATACAGCACGCCGCCGACCGTGCTGAACGCGATGCTCAAGAAGGAAATCGACAGAGTTTGCGCAGCGCCCTGGCCCAGTTGCGGCAACGACACCCACAACAACTCAAGACCCGAACTGGCCATGCTGGAGCCTCCTTTCCAGGCGGCTGAGCAGCAGCGACAGTGGCAAGAACAACAGCACGCAGATCAGCGTGAGCACGGCGAGCATTTCGTAGGTCTTGTAGTAGAGCGCGATGTAGCTCTTGGTGGTGTAGAGAATCTCCGGCACCGCCACGGCGGACACCACCGTGGTCTCCTTGAGCAGGAAGATGAAATTGGCGAACAACGCCGGCAGGCTGAGGATGCCGGCCTGGGGCAAAATCACATGGCGCAGCAGTTGCCAGTCGGACAGGCCGATGGACTTGCCCGACTCAATCTGCGCCAGCGGCACCGCTTCCACACCCGCACGCAGCACTTCGGTGAGATAGGCGCCGCCGAGGAAAGTCATGGTGATGATTGCCGCCCAGAACCCGGAGATGTTGAAACCCAGGGCCGGCAGCGCGAAGTAGACGAAAAACAGTTGGATCAACAGCGGCGTATTACGCGCCAGCTCCACATACAACGCCACCAGGCGCGACAGGTACGGCGTGCGAAATACCAGCAGCGCCGCATTGATCAGCGCCACCAGCAAGGAGGTGGCAATGGCGATCAAGCCCACTTGCAGCGTCACCCCCACGGCTTTCAGAAACGCCGGCAAGGTGCTGAGGATAAAAGCGAAATCGAAGGTCATCGTGAGTCCATGACGCCGCAAGGGTAATGCGGCGAGCGCAATCCATATCGACGTGGGTAACGTCGGGTAGCGCGAACTTTAAAGGTATAAAAAGTAAAATTTAAATACTCAAATAGCATATTGATATCACCCAAAAAGATAACCACCGGGTTAGCGGGTTTGGCCAGTCGCAGCTATGGTCTTGGGGTCGAAAGATTCGAGGGATCGAACCATGAACGAAGCGAAACCGATGGATCCGCAGGAGTTGGTGAAGTGGTTGGTGGCGTTGCGCAGGGCAATCAATAGCCGCGATCTCTAACCAGGCGCAGATCCAAATGTGGGAGCGGG
>NZ_JBOICG010000642.1:0-2361 GCF_050739995.1 Pseudomonas sp.
GCGCGACCGCAAAGGGAGCGCTTCGCACTCCTGCGCAGGGCAAGCCTGCTCACTACAGCCCTGCTCATAACCATCGCATTTGTGGTTACAAGCTTTTTGTCCTACAAAATCCTTCCAAAAACCTTACGGGCTCTAGGATCTGTCCTAGACTCATGACTGATGGGTCCGTTCGAAAACAAAAACCCCGCAAAAAATCTAAACTTTTCAACTCGGCCATTGGTCAAGTTTTAAGGTACGGCGCGCACGCTTGGCCCTGGCCAGATGCCCGTCCATCCAATCTGTTTCTGCCAACCGTACAACTGGCATAAGCCTTGCCAGAGTCTGTACAGCGCTTGTGCGCGTGGCCGCAGGATGCGGCCAACGGAGCTAGTGGCAGCGGGCCATTAGCCGACCAACACGTGGAGAGAACTATGATCAGTGCTGCTTCAAGTATTCAGGGAGAACGTGTTAGTCAGCCTGTTGGCGGGGCGACCTCTTTAGTTGACCTCAACACAGTGCGGCCGGTCTTGAGTCAGAACCCCAATCGCAAAAAAGTCCTGTTTGTCACCTCAGAATTCGCCGACCTGGTGAAGACCGGTGGCTTGGGCGATGTGTCCGCGGCCCTGCCCCGTGCCATGGCCCACTTGCACGATGTGCGGGTGTTGATCCCGGGTTATCCGCAGGTGATGGAGAGTGACAACCCGATCCATATCATCGGTGAGCTGGGTGGCCACGCCGCGCTGCCGCCGTGCAAGATCGGGCGCATGGACCTCAAGGATGGCCTGGTCATCTACGTGCTGATCTGCCCCGAGCTCTACGAGCGTGAAGGCACGCCCTACGGCGCCAATAACGGTCGTGACTGGCCGGACAACCATATTCGTTTCGCCCGCTTGGGCCTGGCCGCCGCCGACATGGCGGCCAACCTCGCGCAGATCCACTGGTGCCCTGACCTGGTGCACGCCCATGACTGGCCAGCCGGTCTCGCGCCGGCCTACATGCACTGGCGCGGGTCACGTACGCCGACCCTGTTCACCATTCATAACCTGGCGTATCAGGGGGTCGTGAGCCTGGCGTCGACCCCGGAACTGGGGATTCCGCCCCATGCCCTGCAACAGGAAGGCATGGAGTTCTACGGCAAAATGTCGTTCCTCAAGGCGGGCATGGCGTACGCCAGCCATATCACCACCGTGAGCGCGACCTATGCGCAGGAAATTACCACCCCCGAATTCGGCTGCGGCCTTGACGGCTTCCTGGCCAGCAAGACCCAGCAAGGCTTGCTCAGTGGCATTCCCAACGGGATAGACGAAAGCTGGGAAACCTCCACCGACACCCACCTGACCCACAACTTCAATATTGGCGACTGGGAAGGCAAGGCCATCAACGCTGCCCACGTGCGCCACCTGTTCGGCCTGCACGACTCCACCGGCCCGCTGTTCGCCGTGGTCTCACGCCTGGTCTATCAGAAAGGCCTGGACCTCACCGAAGCCGTTGCCAGCTTTATCGTCGAAAACGGCGGCCAGATCGCCATTATCGGGCGCGGGGAGCCGGAAGAAGAACAGGCCATGCGCGAGCTGGCCCTGCGCTTCCCCGGACAGGTCGGGGTGCGTATCGGCTTTAACGAAACCGACGCCCGCCGCATGTTCGCCGGCAGCGACTTCCTGCTGATGCCGTCGCGTTATGAACCCTGCGGCCTGAGCCAGATGTACGCCCAGCGCTTCGGCTCACTGCCGGTGGCGCGCAATACCGGCGGCCTGGCAGACACCATCGAAGACGGCGTGACCGGCTTCCTGTTCAACGAGTCCACGGTGGCCAGCTACGAAGCGGCCCTGGCGCGCGCCTTCAAAGTGTTTGCCTACCCCGGCTTGCTCAACGCCATGCGCAGCCGTGCCATGACCCAACCGTTCAATTGGTGCCAGGCGGTGGAACCCTACGCCGAACTCTACGAGCAACTGGTGGCCAAGGCCCAGGGGAAGTCGGCTAAATAATCAAGGGAGGTCTTCACAGATGCCCTCACGGACTCTGGAAACCTGGCCCCACGGCGCAATCATGCTGGACGCGCAACACACGCGTTTTGCCTTGTGGGCGCCAGACGCGTTTTATGTCAGCGTCGAATTCAAAGACGCAAAGTCCATCGCCATGCTGCCCCAGGCAGAGGGCTGGTTCGAAGTAGACATCAAGTGCCCGGCAGGCACTTGCTATCGCTACAACATCGACGGTGAAACCGACGTTCCCGACCCGGCGTCCAGGGCTCAAGCCTCGGACGTCCATGGTTGGAGCCGGGTCGTCGACCCGTTGGCCTACCCCTGGCGCAATAGCCAGTGGCAAGGTCGGCCCTGGCATGAAGCGGTGATTTATGAACTGCATGTCGGCGCACTGGGTGGC
>NZ_JBOICG010000643.1:0-6705 GCF_050739995.1 Pseudomonas sp.
CTGGACCACTGTCATCGGGGGCAAGCCCCCTCCCACATTTGTTCTCTGGCGCCTGATAGACTCGGCACACTTCTTCCCGCCTGCGAGCCACGCCCATGCTCCACGTGTTATTCAGCGTCTACCTGAAAATGCTGGTGCTCTACAGCCCGTTCTTCGTGCTGTCCTGCTTCATCAGCCTGACCCGTGGTTACTCCAGCAAGGAACGCCGGCGCCTGGCTTGGAAAGTAGCGTTGGCGACCTTGGTGTCAAGCGTGCTGCTCTACCTGTTTGGTCGAGTGATTTTCAGTGTGTTCGGCATCACCGTGGATGCCTTCCGCATCGGCGCCGGCAGCGTGTTGTTCATCTCCGCCCTGGGCATGGCCCAGGGCAAGTCGGCGGTGCAGGCCGACAACGTGCAGCAGGACGTGACCATCGTGCCGCTGACCATCCCCCTCACGGTCGGCCCCGGCACCATCGGCGCCTTGCTGGTGATGGGCGTCAGCCAACCCCATTGGGATGACAAGATCATGGCCATCCTCAGCATCGCCCTGGCCAGCCTCACGGTGGGTGTGGTGCTGTACTTGTCCAACCGTATCGAACGCATCCTAGGCGACCAGGGCTTGCAGATTGTCAGTCGGTTGATGGGTTTGTTCGTCTGCGCGCTGGCTGCACAGATCATCTTTACCGGTGTGCGCGGCTATCTGGTGCCCTAGATCCGATACTTGGCGATCGCCAGTTGCACCTTGTCACCCGCACTCTCACGCATCAGTTGAATGGTTTTTTCATTGACCATCGAGGTATTCAGCACCAGGCAGGTCTGCCCGCTGAAGGCCTCGAACGAAGAACTATCCCACTCCAAAAACGGCAACCCCACCTGCTTGTTCACCCCATGGGAGCTGTAAGTCACCAGCACCATCGTCAGTTCGCCGTCGATTTCGGCGCAGGAGGCCAAACCGAAATCCCCACCTTGGCGCACCGTACAATGGCGCTTGAACAGTTCGAAGGACGCCGGTTGTTGCTTCAATGCTTCCAGCGCATCGGCCGCCAGTTTGGGCAGCGTCGCCAGCAACGGGCCGACCAGGGAAGTCGAGGCCAGCATCGCCGTAATGATGTTCAGTGCCGCCAGTTGCACCGTCAGGCCTTTGCCCGAGCTTGAGACCCGCTCAAAACGGCTGCGCACCGGCAGCCAGCCCAGGCTGACCATCACCTTGATAAATTCGTCATACCAAGCCTCCGTACCTCGCTGGGCCTTCAATACCTCACTCACGTAGCTGCTCGCCAGCAGGTAGCTTTTGCGGATGTACTCGCGGTTCAGCGCAGACATGCCTTCCACGAACGAAATCACACCGTTGTTCACCACCGCCGCATTGCTGTCATCCTCGGTATCAATTGGCAAGGCGGAATGCTTGGCCGGCGCGCCCGGCAACTTGTAGGCGGCAATCAACTTTCGCCTTTTCGCATTAATGATCCTTCTATGATGTCGCTCCATTTTCAGTTCTCCACAAGCACCCCAACTCGGGGCTTATGTCCACACTAGTCCAGGCGTTGCCAGGCTTGCCAGGCAACAAACATCGCTCGCGCGGGCGCTTCGAAAAACGCTGCCCAGCAATTGCGGGGGCCATGTCGCCCTCTTCCATGCTTCGTCGCTGAAAAAAGAAAAAGCCCCGAATCACCGCAGGTTAATACCCACTGTCATTCGGAGCTTTCGTGCAGCCATCCAGCCCTTTTCAGGAAGCCGGTTTTTCGCCATACCAACGCGGCGTGTACACCCATTCACCACCACCGGCGCGCGGGAACACGCAGGTGGTGGACGAACCGATCAGCACCATGGTGCGCATGTCCACCTGCTCAGGCGTCAGTTGCCCCAGCGTGGTGACACGCAGGGTCTGGCCCGGACGGCCGATATCACGGCCCAGCACCACGGGTGTTTCAGGCGTGCGGTGCAACGCGACGATTTCCAGGGCGCGCCCCAATTGCCATGGCCGTGAACGGGAAATCGGGTTGTAGAACGCCAAGGCAAGGTCTGCCTGAGAGGCGAGGTCCAGGCGCTTTTCGATGATCGACCACGGTTTGAGGTTGTCCGACAGTGACATCACACAGAAGTCATGGCCCAGCGGCGCGCCCGCCTGGGCGGCGGTGGCCAGGGACGCCGAGACGCCTGGAAGAATCTCCAGGTCGACCTGATGCCAGGCCGGGTCGCTGGACTCGTGCAACGCCTCGATCACGGCGGCGGCCATGGCGAACACGCCAGGATCGCCGGACGATACCACCACCACCGAACGGCCCTCGGCAGCCAATTCGAAGGCATGGCGGGCGCGCTGCATTTCTTCGCGGTTATCGGTGCAATGCTGCACTTGGTCGTCACGGAACGGGCCGGCCATGCGCACGTAGGTTTCGTAGCCCAGCACGTCGGTGCAGCGAGCCAACTCAGCCTTGACGGCCGGGACCATCAACTCGGCCGCGCCCGGCCCCAGGCCGATCACGGCGAGGCGGCCACGGGGCCGGCCAATGCGCGAAAGGTCCAGCGGTTGCTCGGCGACATTGATGACGATATCGGCATCCTGGCTGACGTTGACGAAACGCAGCGCAACACCCAATTCCAACGCGGCGTCATGCAACGACGCTTCAGCCATCTGCGTATCACTGGCCAGCAGGCACGCCAGGGATTGCACCGCGATACCCGCTTCACTTAACGCCGTGCGCACGCGCCCGGCCAGTTGCGCGCCGGGCTTGCAGGTCACGCTCACGCTCTTCGGATAGATCAACAGCTCATTGGCCGCCGGCACGCGCTCGGCACTCCCCACATGAATCGCCAGGCGCGCCTGTTGATCCTCGGGCAAATGGGCCTGATCCAACCACGGTGCAGTGCCTTCGATGCGCACACTTTCGCCGGCCAGCAGATCCGAGACAAAGCGCTTGCCCAGCTCCAGGTCCGCCAGTTCATAACCACTTGGTGGGTTGAGCAGGCAGGTGCCGAAACGCAACTCGCCACTGGTGGTGATTGCTGCAGCTACGTTCAACGCAGCGGCAATCTCCCGCGCCATGACGTTCACACCGCCCAGACCACCGAGCAACGGCACCACAGCGCTGCCATCCTCAGCCACCGCCAGCACCGCAGGCTCTTCGCCTTTCTCCAGCAGCAACGGCGCCAGCGTCCGGATCACGATGCCCGCAGCACACAGCGCAATCAGCGGCGCACCTTGCTGATACAGCTGACGCAGGGTTGTGCCGAATTCACTGTAGGTCTGGTTCGCACCGTCAACCCGGCCGGTCAGGCCATGGATCAACGCGCCGGGATAAACCTGCTGGATCTTACGCGCCGTGGCCAGGCTGCCCTGGCCCAGAATGACAATTGCCGGAGTCATCAACCTTGCCACCTTTCACCCGGCACGATGATCAGCGAGAAATACGGCGAAGACGCCGGATCGACCTGATCCAACGGTACGATTTTCTGGTTGGCCATGGTGGCGCGCTCCACATACAGCGCACGCTCGGCCAGGCCAAGTTCTTCCAGCACCTGGCGCACCTTGGGGAAGTTGCGACCCAGTTTCATGATCACCGCCGCGTCGGCATCCGCCAGGCGGCGCTTGAGGTCGTCATGGGGCAATACACCCGACAGCACCGACAGGCTCTGATTGCGATACACCAACGGCGCGCCCAACACCGAGGCGCCGCCGAGCATCGAACACACCCCCGGAATCACCTGGGCTTCGTAGCGTTCAGCCAAGCGGTCATGCAGGTACATGTATGAGCCGTAAAAAAACGGATCTCCCTCGCAGATCACCGCCACATCACGACCGGCGTCCAGATGCGCGGCGACATCGACGCTGGCAGCGTCGTAGAAATCGCTGATCACCTGTTCGTAAGACATCGGTGCCGGTAGCACTTCAGTGGTCACTGGGTACACCAGCGGCATCAGGGTTTGCTGAGGCACCAGATGGTCTTCGATGATGCCGAAGGCATTGCCCTTCTTGCCCTTGGCCACGAAGTACGCCACCACTGGCGACTCACGCAGCAGGCGCAGGGCCTTGAGGGTAATCAGTTCCGGGTCGCCGGGGCCAACGCCCAGGCCAATCAAACGTCCACGTGCCTGCATTATTCGACCTCCGTGGCCAAGGCGTTGACCGCCGCGGCAGCCATCGCACTGCCACCCAGGCGGCCCTGCATGATGACGAAGGGCACACCACGGCGATCGGCGGCGAGCATCGCCTTGGATTCGGCGGCACCGACAAAACCTACCGGAAAACCGAGAATCAAGGCCGGTTTCGGTGCACCGGCGTCGAGCATTTCCAGCAGGTAGAACAAGGCGGTCGGCGCGTTGCCGATCACCACCACACTGCCTTCCAGGTGCGGGCGCCACAGCTCCAGCGCGGCAGCGGAACGGGTGTTGCCCAACTCTCGCGCCAGCTCCGGCACGCTGTCGTCGCGCAGGGTGCAGATCACTTCGTTGTTGGCCGGCAGACGCGCCCGGGTCACGCCTTCGGAGACCATCCGCGCATCGCACAAAATCGGCGCGCCGGCGGCCAGCGCATCACGCCCGGCCTTGCCCGCACCTTCAGAAAACTGCAGGCCATCAATGGCCTCGACCATGCCGCAGGCATGAATCACCCGCACCGCGAGTTTCTCCAAATCAGCCGGGATGCGTTCCAACTTGGCTTCCGCGCGAATGATGGCGAAGGAGTTGCGATAGATCTCCTGACCGTCGCGGATGTAATCAATCATCGGTGTTGCTCCGTGGGCGAGCGCGCAACAAGGCGCCCGCCGCTTCAATGGAAAGGGTGCGAGCGTGCAGCCGGCCGAAACCGGGTTCGGCTGCGTCGCGAAAATAGAGGTCGTAGTGGCCGGGGCTCACGGCCAGCAAGGTCACGGGGGCGACATGCGCAGCGGCACAAGAGCGCGGGCAACCGGACAGGTGTACGTCCGCGCCGGGATGCAGCGCAGCCAATTGCACGGCGTCGGCCTTGGTGTCCGCCAAGGCTTTAGCGCAGCCGCCGGAACCGGTGCAGGCGGTCATGTGCGCCAGGGGCTGGTCGACTGAGCAGAGCAAGCCCAACTGTTCCAGGCGCTGGGTCATGGCGTGAGGTTTTTCGACGTTGGGCAGCAGCACGCCTTGCCAGGGGGTGAAGCGCAACGTGCCATCGCCGTGGTCGCTGGCGAGTTGTGCAACGCCTTTGAGCATTGTCGAATCCAGACGCCCCAAGGGTGCGATGGCGGCAACGTAGAACTGATTTTTTTGAGCCTGTGGATAAGTTCCCAGGTGCAGAAAAGCGCCGCTGGGCGCTCGCTTGAAGCCGTCGATAGGCAGAAGCGGCAGATTTAAACGGGCCAGCAAGTTATCCACAGGCAGATGGCGCATGCGGGTCTGCTCCAGGGTGGCGAGGTCTAGAAATGCTTCCAGCACCGCCACCACCAGAGCGTGACCTTGATCCAATGGCACAGCCGCCAGCGGCGCATCCAGTCCTGGGCAACCGGCAAGGCCGAAGGCGAGAAGCGTCTGGCCATTACGTACAAACGCCGACAGCCACAGGTCATGGTGATGTTCAAGCATCGCCAGGGCTTCGCCGCCATCCACCTGCACGGCGAACTTGGCCGACAACTCATGAAAACGCGGATGGTTTTGCAGGGTGGCGAGAATCTGATCCGCCAGCGGGCGGGTGTCGAACAGCATCTGCGGGTCGATACCGGCACTGGGACTGAGCATCAGGTTGCGTACATCGTCACCCGCCGCATTGCGAGGCCCCAGGCCAGCGGCCAACAGCCTCGCGATCAAGGCATCCTGCTCAGTGCCGATCCCACGAATCTGCAAGTTGGCACGGTTGGTCGCCTCGATCACACCGCCCGCATAAGCCTGCGCTGCGTCCGCTACCGCGTGGGCTTGCACAGCAGTAATGGAGCCACCGGCCAGTTTGATCCGACAAATGCCGCCATCCAACGCCTGGACAATACGCAGCAACCCCGGACAAGCCGAGGGGCGCAAGGTATTCACAGCGGGCGTTGGGTTCACGAAGCTACCGGTTGACGGGTAAAGGCGCGGTATTATGCCTGCTTTGTCCGACGGCATGAAAAGCCTGCCCGTCGGATGTCGTTCAAGGAATTCATATGTCGCCCTGGCTGACGGTTGTAGGCATCGGTGAAGACGGCTTCAAGGGGTTGGGCAGAAATGCCCGGCATGCCCTGTTGCGCGCCACTCGGATTATAGGCAGCCAGCGCCAGTTGGACTTGTTGCCGGTATGCATTCGTGGCGAACGCCAGTTGTGGCCAAGCCCGTTTTCACTGGCGCCGGTACTGGCGCAACGCGGTGAGGCGGTATGTGTGCTGGCCAGTGGCGATCCGATGTTCTATGGCGTGGGTGCCAGTTTGGCGCGACAGGTGGCAGCTGAAGAGTTGCTGATTCTGCCGTCGCCTTCGTCTGTATCGTTGGCGGCGGCACGATTGGGTTGGCCGTTGCAGGAGGTGGTGACGTTGTCCGTGGTTGCCCGGCCGTTGGCGGCGTTGCATGCCCACCTGTCCAGTGGAGTGCGGCTGTTGGTGTTGAGTAATGACGGCAGCAGTCCGGCGTTGATTGCTTCGTTGCTGGTTGAGGCCGGGTTCGGGCCGAGCCGGTTGAGCGTGTTTGAGCATCTGGGCGGTACGGGTGAGCGGCGTATCGACGGCTTGGCGGGTGATTGGCAGCACACCTCAGTCGCTGACTTGAACCTGGTCGCCATCGACTGCGTGGCCGACATC
>NZ_JBOICG010000644.1:0-13269 GCF_050739995.1 Pseudomonas sp.
GTGAATTCGTCCGCCTTGGAGCGCACATAACTCGAGACATTTTCCAACACCAGCGGGCGCTGCAGTACGTCCTGTACTTGGCGAACGCGAGCGGCCACGTGGTAGAGGCTTTCCTCGGTGTAAGGCAAAGGCAGCAAGTCGTGCAACTGATGCGCGCTGCCGCGGCTCCAGCACAGGTGATCGGAAATCCATGCCGGCTGGATGCGCTCGGCGAGCTGTTTGATTTGCTTCAGGTAATCGATATCGAGGGAATGTGGCCCGCCGATGGACAAGGACACACCGTGCATCACCAGGGGATAGCGCTCGGCTATCGCGTCCAGGTAATACAGGGCTTTACCGCCCTGGACCAGGTAATTTTCGGAGATCACTTCGAACCAATCCACGGGTGGCGATTGTTCGAGAATCTGCTGGTAGTACTCACTGCGTAAGCCCAGGCCGTAACCCAGACTCGGAAGGGAAGCGGACATGATTCACTCCTGGGAAAGTGTCCGCAGCGGTGGTGGCGACCGCTGCGGATGCACTTATCTGTCGGTTATTCGCCGACTTTGCCGCCAGCCTTGGTGCAGGCATCGGCACTGGCCATCGCCTTGAAGCCCTGGCCTTTGCAAGAACCTTGGCCTTTGCAAGCGTGGTCCTTGGTTTTGCAGTCGTTTTGGCCTTTGCACGCGTTGATGCCGTAGCAGTGAACAGCGGTGTCAGCAGCTTGAGCCTGAGTGACCACACCGGCAAACATAGTGGCAGCAGCCATTGCGAGAGCGGCACCAGCAGCAGCGGATTTAATGTTCATTCTTGTATTCCTCATGATCGTAGGGGTGTCGGTCTAAACGGATTGTTCAGTCTCGACACACCACTAGAGTGAGGCCCCCCAGCCGCGTTACAGTCGTGTGCAAATATTTCTGAAAATTATTCTTCAAGCTTCAAAAGGGGTTCCTGAAAGCGCAGTAATCGCCCGGCATTCCCCAGTACCAGCAAGGTGCTGAGGTTATGCAGCACCGCCGCAATCATTGCCCCCGCTGCGCCCAACCAACCAAACGCAGCGAACACGACGATGGCCAAGGTCCAGCCCAGGCCAATCACCACGTTGACCTGCAAGGTTTGGCGGCACTGACGGCTCAAACGTACGCAGGTGCCCAGACGACGCAGATCACTGCCGATCAACACCACATCCGCCGACGCCAGGGCGATATCCGCCCCGCCCGCCCCCATCGCCACGCCGACCACTCCGGCCTTGAGTGCCAGGGAATCATTGATGCCGTCGCCCACCACCATCGGGCGAAAGCCGCTGCCGATTTCCCCGAGTACACGGTTGAGCTTGTCCTCCGGCAAGGCTTGGGCTTCGACATCACTGATGCCCACGTCCAGCGCCAGGCTGTCGGCGACACTTTGACGGTCACCGGTCAGCAGCAGTTGGCGGCCCAGGCCCAGGTCGCGCAGTTCCTGCAGCGCTTGGCGTGCTTCCGGCTTGACGCTGTCGGCCAGCAACAGCCAGGCGAGGAACTGTCCGTTCAGCGCTAAGCCGGCAATCGGGCCATCGTGGTTCGGGACCGCTGTGGTCGCAATACCCAACTGCTCGAACAACTCCGGTCGCCCCAGCGCGGCTTCGCCCCGCTCGGTCTGCGCCACCACACCCAGGCCCTGACGTTCGCGGATGTCGGTCAATACCAACATCTGCTCCTGAGTCGCCAGGCCCGCCAACGCGCGGCTCACCGGATGGCTGCTGGCCGACCCAAGGCTGGCCGCCAGGTTGAGCAACACCTGCCGATCCGGTGCCGAAGTTTCAATGGATTGCAGGCGCAACGTGCCAAAGGTCAGCGTGCCAGTCTTGTCGACCACCAACGAGGTCAGGTCCGCCAACTCCTCCAGGAACGCCGAGCTGCGAATCAGAATCCCATGCCGCGCCGCCACGGCGATCCCGGCAATCGCCGTGGCCGGCGCCGAGAGCACCAAGGCACACGGACACGCCGCCACCAGCACCGCCAGCATCGCCTGGGCGTCGTTGGTCACAAACCAGGTCACCGCCGCCAGCAACAGCACCAGCACCATATAACTGCCGGCATAGCGTTCCAGCAGCCGTGTGATCGGCGGCTTGGAGCGCTCGGCGTTCTGCATCAGCGCGATGACCTTGCCCAAGGTCGACTCGTTGCCGGTACGGGTCACTTCAAGGCGCAACAAGCCGTCGAGGTTGATCGCCCCACCAAACACCTGCACGCCCACGCTGGCTTCCAGCGGCACCGACTCACCGGTGATCGGCGCCGTGTCCAGGCTCGCCTGGCCCGACAGCACCACGCCATCGGCCGGTACCCGATCACCCGCGCGTACCTCGACGATATCGCCGGTGTTCAGCGTGCCGTTATCCACTTCCACGATGTTGCCGTCGGCCTGCACCAACCGCGCATGGCTGCGGGTCAGTTTGCCCAGGGCATGAATCGCCTCCTGGGAGCCAATCACACTGCGTTCTTCCAGTACGTGACCGAAGATCATGATGATCGGCAGCAACGCGGCGGTCAGCAAATCACCCGTGGCCCAGGCACCGAGCATGGCCAGGGCGATCAGTTGGTCAGTGATGCCATGCAGGCTTGGAAAACGCAGGCTGTACCAGGCCGAACGCATCACCGGTACGGCCACCAGCAAGGACGCCACGCCCAGCAGCAACTGGCTCACGCCCGTCTGGTCCGGCGCCAGCCAGCGCCACACCAGGCCCAATATCAACAACCCCAAGGCCAGCATGGCCAGGGTCAATTGCCGGGCAGCGCTGCGCTGCTCGGCGGAGGTCAGCATGGGTGCGCTCATTGTTCGGCTCCCTGAATGATCAAGCGGGAGTCGTCTTTAGGATCGACCGTGGTCACGGAACCGGCCTGGCCGAGAATTTTCGGCAGGCGCTCGCGATACAGCCTCAGCAACAACCCTGGGTCTTTCACCTGGGCCAGGCTCGCGACGGTGGCGGTTTGCGCCTGGGCATTGGCCAGGCGCTCACTGGCCTGGGCGTGGGCGACCTGCACCAGACGATCAGCGGCCTGATTGGCGGTCTGGGTGAGTTTTTCCGCCTCGGTACGCGCATTGGCCACGGCTTTGTCCGCTTGCTGGCTGGCCGTCAGCACCGCGTTGAACGCATTCACCGCTGGGCCCGGCAGGCTCGATTGCACGTCGACACGGGTGACTTCGATACCCAAGCCCAAACCGGTGGACGCCAACTCGGCCAAACGCTTGTTGATGCCTTGCACCAAATCACCGCGCAGCCGCTCGCGGCGCTCGGCTGCGCCGTTGTCGGTGCCGATCAGCTCCGGGCGTGCCACAAGAATGGTGTCCAAATCCCGGGCGGCCGTCAGGGCCACGGCGCTGCGAGTGACCAGCCGATCCAACGCCGGCAGCACATGCTCGCCCTGCAGCACAAACGCGTAAGGCTCGGTGACCTTGTAGAACACCCGCACATCCAGCTGCACCACCCCGGCATCGCCGGTCAGCAAGTAACCGGAGCCGGCCAGTGCATCACTTAGAGGCGTGGCGAAACTGGCCACGCGATCAGCCTGGATCGCCGCGTCCGAACGCAACAAGTTTTCGACCCGTCGCTCGATCACACGATCCGCCGCCGGCAGCAGCACCACCTGTTCGAACGGCTGCGGCCACGCCAGCAACAACCCGGAATTCTGAATGCGGTCCAGTGCGCCGAAATGCAGCACCACGGCACGGTTCTGCGGGTCGATCTGGCGCACATTGGAAAATGCCCAGGCCAGCGCCGCCAACACGGTCACCGCGTACAGCGCCAGGAAAGTCAGGCGCCCGGCCTGAATCCACGGGCTGTCCGGGCTGTCACGCTCGATCATGGCTGAATGTCCTTCGGCCCATCCACCAGCGCGCGGAACGGTGCGGCGTCGGTGCGCAGGATAATCTTGGTGCCTGGCGTGACCACGGTACCCAAGGTGTCCAGCGAGCGCAGCAGGTTGTACAACTGCGGATTGCCCGCATAAGCGCGACCATAAATCTGTGCGGCTTCGACCCGCGATTGCGCTTCGATATCGGCGGCTTTCACCGTGGCATCGGCCTGCACGATCCGTGCATCGCGCTCGGCGGCGGAGCGAATCTGCGCGGCTTCACGCTTGCCTACAGCCGTGCGCTCGGTGGCGATGGTTTCACGTTCTGCGCGCATGCGGTCGACAGTGGCGGTGAGGGTCACCGACGGCAAGGTCAGGCGTTCGACACCCACTTGCGCCACGCGCACGCCATAGGTGGTGAGCAATTGTTGATCAATCTGCTGGCGCAACTGCGCCTCGAAATCGGCGATGCGCACCTGGCTGGCGTCGGTGTTGATCAGGCTCGACAGGTCGAAACTCGCCGCCGTGGTTTCCAATGCCGAGCCAACGAAGGTGCGAATCTGTCGCGCCGCTTCATCAGGCTGGTTCTGCACCGCACGCATAAAGCGCTGCACATTGTCGGCATCGCCCTGCACCTGCCACGCCACGTAGGCTTGCACGATGATACGCAGGCCATCACGGGTGCCCACGTCCTGCAAGCCACTGGAGGTGGTGCGCAAGCGCAGGTCCACGGGGATCGCCGCTTCGAACGGTGCCGGCCAACGCCAGCCGAGGCCCGGCTCCAGCAGCACCCGCGATGGGTTGCCGAAGCGGGTAATCACCGTGGCTTCGCCGGAACGTACCTGCACCAGGCTGGCCGCTGCCACCGCAAACAGCACGAGCAGAACAGCCCAGGCCATGCGGCGCCATGGGAAGGGGCCGGCAGCCTGTTCATCACCGTGGTGATGGTGGTGGTGATGGCCATGATGATGACCGTGATCGTGAGAATGAGCGCTCAACAGACAGACTCCTTATTGAACGGCTTTGCGCGGCGCCACTGGGTCGGCCGGCAACGTAAAAGAACGCAGATCGATCGTCGGCGCGCCTTCGGCGCCCAGGCGGTGATCCAGAATAAGCAGTTTGGCGTTGGCCAGGCCCTGGCTGAGTTGGCCGAGGTACTGTTCGAGCACGAATGCCTTGCCGGCGGTGGCATAAGCCTTTTGTTCTGCGGCAAAACGCAGGTCGGCAGCGTGGGCCCCGGCGTTCACTTCGCGGGCGGTAGCCAGTGCCTGGTCGCGGGCGGTACTGGCTTGCAGCAACGCTTGGTTGGTTTGTTCGCTGGCGGCACCGCGCTCACGGGAGATCAGCGCCTGCGCGCCAATTTGTGCCGCTTGCACGCCGTGGTAGGCATTGGCAGCACCGGCCGGTGGGTGAATGGCTTCCACCACCGTGGCGAGAATTTCCACGCCGCTGTCGAGCCTGTTCAGGTCCGCTTGCACCGCACGGCCCACTTCATCGGCGAGGCTAGTGCGTTGCTCACCGAGCAATTCGTCGAGGGTACGCGAGGCAAAATCATGCACAAGGATGCGGCTGGCGGTGCTGCGGATCAGCGTCGGCACATCCGCGCTGTTATAGGTGGCAGCGAGCGCGGCCCGGTCGGTCAGGCCGATGCGGTAGACGAAACGCACGTCCATATTGACGATCTGGAAGCTCTGCTTGTCGCCGCTGCTGCTGGCGATCACCTGGGACTTGTCGTTCACATGGCTGGCGTCCCACAACCGGTTGGCGATCGTCGGCGCCGGGCCTTCGGCGGAGGCCAATTCAGGGATGGCGGCTTCGCTGACGCTGGTCGCCAGTTCGTGCACCACGCCGTTTTCCACAGTCAATACGCGGCCCAACGGCCACGGTAATCCCACATGCAGGCCAGGGCCGAAGACCTCTACCGGTTTGCCGAAGCGCTCATAAATCCCACGACCTTGCAGGGGCACTTCATGCACGCCGGTCAGCGACCAGCCCACCGCCAGAACCACCAACAACACCGGCAGGAATGCCCGGCGCATGTAGGTAAACGCCCAGATCTGGCGCAGGTCAATGCCGAAGCGGTTGTGCAGTTCGTGCTGCAAGGCAAGCAAGGGTTGCGGCGGCCAGCGCAGCAACCCGGCGATAAAGCTCTGGGCCATCAAGCGTGGTTCGAGGCGTGGTTGGCGCGGACTGAACAACGACAACACGCCCCGGAGCAGAAACTCCAAGGCCACCAGCGCCGGCAGCAGTCCGATCAGCGTTGCCAGGCGCAGTGGCCAGACCGATTCAGCACTGGCAAACAGCAGGCAAATCGCACTGATCACCAGGCAGATGATCGCCACCCGGCTCAACTGCGCCAATTGCGAGGCTTCCGGCCATTGCGCAGGCGTTTCCTGGGCCAGGCGGCGCTCGAACACCAGCAAGCCGAAGGCCAGCGCCAAGGCCAGAGCAGCGCCGATGCTGGCGGATTGGCCTACAGCGGCGGCGGGCAACGCCAGGTTCCAGAACTCGATAATGCTGACCAGCGCCAGCAGGGACCAGCCGCACAACCACAATACCGGGGCGCCGATCTGCGCCAACAGGCCGCTGCCAAAACGCCCAATCAGCCGTGCGTAGCCGTCTGTGTCCGCCAAAGGCTCCACATCAACAGCGGGTTCTTCCAGCGCCTGGGCCCGCCAATCGGCTACCCACCACGCCGATTGCAAGCCGGCCACCAGCACCAACAACGCCGAGGAACAATTGATCAGCACCACCGGCCAGATCGACAGCGGTGCAAACAAGGCGACAAACAGCGCCAGCACCCATCCGGCAACGGCCAGGGCCGTCAGGCTGATACCCGCTTGTCTCAATCGACGGGCATGGAACAGCCCCTGCTGAAAACGCGGCAGGCCCTCAACCGAAGCGCCGTCAGCTTCTAGATCCACTTGCATCCACTTAACGCCCGCTTACATACAATTAGTTACGATATAACACAGGGCGTGAAATTTTTGTCCGATAAACGCAGCTTTTGAACACACCGCAAACCTCTTGTGGGAGTGGGCTTGCCCGCAATAGCGGTAGCTCAACCGCTGATAAGTCGACTTACAAGCCCTCATCGCAGGCAAGCCAGCTCCCACAGGTGCACGGCGTTACACTCGAGAGCGTGACTAAACCCCCATAAACACGCGCCATCACTGGTGCAGGCCAGGATTAATCGGCACACTCGGAAACAGTTTTTCGCGGGTTCACGGACAAGGAAGCGCCACTCCCCATGATTTCCATCTACCAACTCAAACCGCAGTTTCAAAACCTGCTGCGCCCCCTCGTGCAGCGCCTCTACGACAACGGCACCACCGCCAACCAGATCACCGTGCTGGCCGGGGTCGTCTCCTTGCTCGTCGGCCTGCTGATCGCCAGCTTTGCCCAACACCTGTGGTTGTTTGCGCTGATCCCACTGTGGATGATCCTGCGCATGGCCCTCAATGCCATCGACGGCATGCTCGCCCGCGAGTTCGGCCAGCAATCGCGCCTGGGCGCCTACCTCAACGAACTGTGCGATGTGATTGCCGACAGCGCGCTGATCCTGCCGTTTGCGCTGATACCGGACGTGGGCCTGGCGCCGGTATTGCTGGTGGCGCTGCTGGCAGTCTTCAGTGAATACGCGGGCGTACTCGGGCCAATGGTGGGGGCATCACGGCGTTATGACGGGCCGATGGGCAAGAGCGACCGGGCATTTGTATTGGGTGTGCTGGCCACCGGCGTGGCACTGGGCTGGCTCGGTGCTGTTTGGGTCGACACCGTGATGTGGCTGGTCGCAGTCCTGCTCGCCTACACCTTGGTCAACCGTGTGCGCCAAGGCCTCAAAGAAGAACAAACCTCTCCGATTGCATAAGGACTTTTGCGATGCGTGAACAACAAGAGCACACCTTCAGTACCCATGATGGCGTCGAGCTTTTCTACCGGCACTGGCCGGCCACCACGCCGTCGAACGGGGAGCCGCGCAAAGCGATCCTGTTGTTCCATCGCGGCCACGAGCATTCAGGGCGTATTGCCCATCTGGTCGACGAACTCGACCTGCCACAGTTCGATTTCTTCGCCTGGGACGCCCGGGGCCACGGCCAATCCCCTGGCGAGCGCGGTGACAGCCCCAGCTTCGCCACCAGCGCTCGCGACGTGCAAACCTTTTGCGATCACATCGGCGCCACTTACGCCATTCAAGAAGAAAACTTCGCCGTCATCGCCCAAAGCGTCGGCGCGGTGATCGCCGCCACCTGGGTACACGATTACGCACCCAAAATCCGCGCCCTGGTGCTCGCCTCCCCGGCGTTCAAGGTCAAGCTCTACGTACCCTTCGCACGGCCGGGCCTGGCGTTGATGCGCCGATTTCGTGGCAATTTTTTCGTCAACAGTTACGTCAAGGCCAAGTTCCTCAGCCATGACCCGGAGCGCGTGGCGTCCTACGACAGCGATCCACTGATCACCAAGGCGATTTCGGTTAATGTGCTGCTGGGCCTGTACGAAGCCGCCGATCGGGTTGTCGCCGATGCCCAGGCGATCCAGGTGCCGACACAACTGCTGATCTCCGGTTCCGACTTTGTGGTACACCGCAAACCCCAGCAGCAATTCTTCGACCGCCTTGGCAGCTTGAAGAAAGAGCTGCATATCCTGCCCGGTTTCTTCCACGACACCCTCGGCGAACGCGACCGTGCCACGGCCGTTAACAGCGCCAAGCGCTTTATCCTGCAGAACTTTGCGCACCCGCTGGACCGCGCCTCATTGCTGGACGCCGACAAACTGGGCGCCACTTGCGCCGAGTCCGAAGCCCTCGCCGCGCCGCTGCCGCACAACTCTCTGCGCGACCTCTACTGGCGCATGACCCGTGCCAGCATGGGCCTGGGCAAGAACCTGTCGGACGGGGTGAAACTGGGTTTCGACACCGGCTTCGACTCCGGCAGCACCCTGGACTACGTGTACCGCAATAAACCCACCGGCAAGGGCGGGCTGGGGCGGATGATCGACACCAACTACCTCAACTCCATCGGCTGGCGCGGCATCCGCCAGCGCAAGCTCAACGTCGAGGAGTTGCTGCGTTTGGCCATGGCCAAGTTGCGTGCGGATGATCGCCAAGTGCGTATTGTGGATATCGCCGCCGGTCACGGTCGCTACATTCTCGAAGCCTTGCAGGGTGTGTCGCCGCTGCCGGAATCGATCCTGCTGCGCGACTACAGCGATATCAACGTGCGCGACGGTGGCGCACTGATTCGCGAAAAAGGCCTGGGGGATATCGCGCAGTTCGTCAAAGGCGACGCGTTCGACCGGGCGGATCTGGCTGCCCTGGAACCCAAGCCGACCCTGGCGGTGGTGTCCGGGTTGTATGAGTTGTTCGCCGATAACGCCATGGTCGGCGGCTCATTGGCGGGCTTGGCCGAAGCAGTGGAGCCCGGTGGTTACTTGGTTTACACCGGGCAACCATGGCACCCGCAACTGGAACTGATCGCCCGTGCGCTGACCAGCCATCGTCAGGGCCAGGCCTGGGTGATGCGCCGTCGCAGCCAGGCAGAAATGGATCAACTGGCCGAGGCGGCGGGCTTTCGCAAGATCACCCAGCGCGTGGATGAGTGGGGCATTTTCAGCGTGTCCCTGGCACAGAAGATCTGAACATGCGCGAACCCGGCCTATTAAAACCAGCGGTCCTATGGCTGCTGCTGTTGGCACCGCTTTTTTTCAGCACCTATGGCTTCGCCACCTGGGTCACCAGCCAGCGCAGCGACGTCGGCACCCTGGTATTCGGCTGGGAAACCCATATACCGTTCTGGGCATGGACCATCGTGCCCTACTGGTCCATCGACCTGCTCTACGGCTTCTCGCTGCTGTTGCCCAGTAGTCGTCACGAACTGAAGCAACACGCCCTGCGCCTGCTCAGCGCGCAGGTGATCGCGGTGAGCTGCTTCCTGATCTGGCCGCTGCGCTTCACCTTCGAGCGTCCGGAGCTGGACGGCGTGTTCGGCTGGCTGTTCGCCGTGCTCGCCGGCTTCGACAAGCCGTTCAACCAGGCGCCGTCGCTGCATATCGCGCTGTTGGTGATCCTGTGGGTCATGTACCAACGCCACACCCAAGGTTTCTGGCGTTGGGTGGTGCATGGCTGGTTCGCCTTGATCGGCCTTTCGGTGCTGACCACTTATCAACATCACTTTATCGACTTACCCACAGGCGCCCTCGCCGGTTGGCTGTGCGTGTGGTTGTGGCCGGTGGAGCATCCCAGCCCGCTGCTGAATGCACGACTGACCCGCGACACCCAGCGCTGGCGCCTGGGCGTGCGATATGGCCTGGGCGCAGTGGGGCTGGTGATCCTGGCGTTTTTGCTGGGCGGCTGGTGGCTGTGGCTGCTTTGGCCGGCGGTGTCCCTGGGTTTGATCAAGGCGAATTACTTCGTACTCGGCGCATCGGGCTTTCAGAAACGCGCCGATGGTCGGTTGACCCCAGCGGCGCGCTGGCTGTATGCGCCCTACCTGATGGGTGCATGGATCAATTCGCGCCTGTGGACACGCAAGCACCCACAACCCGACCTGATTGTGGATAACGTTTGGCTTGGGCGAATTCCTGCAATCAGCGAACAGAGTTCCTTCAACGCCATCGTCGACCTCTGCGCCGAACTGCCGATTAATCCACAGGGCCGCGCCTATCAATCCATCCCTGTGCTGGACCTGATCTCCCCTACACCCACTGAATGCCTGCAAGCGGCCCAAGCCATCGAACAATTGCGCTTAAACGGCCCGTTGCTGGTGTGCTGCGCCCTCGGTTATTCGCGCAGCGCCACCGCCGTTGCCGCCTGGCTGCTGTACAGCAGGCGCGCCGCTACGGTGGATGAGGCACTGGCTATTATTCGTACAGCACGGGCCGCCGTGGTCCTGCACCCCGCTCACCGAGAAGCGTTGGAGGGTTTACCCCATGCCCGCTGATATGGAACTCCAAGTGACCGCCAGCCTGCTACGCCGTGGCCGCTCGCTGGATCAGTTATCCACAGGCCTGACTGTGCTCGGCTTTTTGTTCGGCCTGGCGCAACTGCTGATGGCCAGTATTTCGACCATCTGCCTGTTGCTCGCCCTGTGGATGATTATCCTCGGCCTGTTGCAAAAGTACTGGGCACTGCGGGTGGCCTTTGACGCCGACCTGTTCGCCTTGCTGGCCCGCGACACCGCCCGCACTCCGGACCTCGATCAGGCCCTGCTGAGCCTCGGCCTGCAATCGGCCAAGCGCGTAGGCCGGCCCTGGACCGAACGCCGTCGCGGCGCCCTTAAATTGCTGCGTAAACAAGCCTGGCTGCTCGGTGCGCAAGCCTTGCTGACCCTGGCCATGATCCTCGCCAGCCCTTGGCTACCTTTCGCCGGATAAGGAATTCCCATGTTCGAACCCGTGGTCGCCACGCTGATTACCTCGATGGCCCGCACCGTCACCGGCGCCCGTAGCCTGTGGCTCGGTTGTGCGCCAGTGCCGGTGCAGCGCATCTATTTCGCCAATCACAGCAGCCACGGCGATTTCGTGCTGCTGTGGGCTTCGCTACCGCAAAACCTGCGCAAATTCACACGCCCGGTGGCCGGCAGCGATTACTGGAACGCCAGTGCCTTGCGCCGCTACATCATCAACCGGGTGTTCAACGGTGTATTGATCGATCGCGAACGCAAAGACCCTGTGGATAACCCTCTGCAGCCCATGCTCACGGCCCTGGAACGGGGTGACTCCCTGATCATCTTCCCCGAAGGTACACGTAATCTGGAGGACGGCCTGCTGCCGTTCAAAAGCGGCCTGTACCACTTGGCAAAAAGTTACCCACAGGCCGAGCTGATCCCGGTGTGGATCGCCAACCTGAACCGGGTCATGCCCAAAGGCCGCGTATTGCCGCTGCCCCTGCTGTGCACCACCAGCTTCGGCGCGCCGCTGCAATTGGCGCAAGACGAAGACAAAGCCGCCTTCCTCGCCCGCAGCCGCGACGCTTTGCTCGCCCTTGCCCCGGAGCACGTCTGACATGGATAGCCAAACCCTGATGTTGTTCGGCGGCATCGGCGCGATCCTGGTGCTCGCCTCGTTGATCGGCCTGATCCTCAAGCTGCGCACCCGTGGCACACCCAACGCGGTGATCGACAACCTCAACGCGCGCATCAACGCCTGGTGGGTGATGGTGGTGGTCATCGGCATTGCCTTCTGGCTCGGCACCGGCGCGGTGATCCTGCTGTTCTACGCGGTGTCGTTCTACGCCCTGCGCGAATTCCTCACCCTCACCCCTACCCGTCGCAGCGATTACCCCGCCTTGGTGGCGGCGTTCTACCTGGCGTTGCCGCTGCAATACCTGCTGATTTACTCGGATTGGTACGGGCTGTTCTCGATCTTCATCCCGGTATATGTGTTCCTGCTGCTGCCGATCCTCGCTTCGCTGGGGGGCGACAGCACGCACTTCCTGGAACGTGCCTCCAAGGTGCAATGGGGCCTGATGATCGCGGTATTCTGCGTGTCGTTCGTGCCGGCGTTGCTGACCCTCGACATCCCTGGCTACGAGGGCCGCAACCTGTTGCTGATCGCCTATCTGGTGATCGTGGTGCAACTGTCGGATGTGCTGCAGTACGTGTGCGGCAAGCTGTTCGGCAAACATAAGATCGCGCCCAATTTGTCGCCGTCCAAAACCGTGGAGGGGTTTGTGGGTGGGATTCTGCTGTCATCCCTGATTGGCGCAGCGCTGTGGTGGACCACGCCATTCAACCCGTGGCAGTCGTTCTTGATCGCGCTATTGATCAACCTGCTCGGCTTTGCTGGCGGCATCGTGATGTCGGCGATCAAGCGCGACCGGGGCGTCAAGGACTGGGGACATATGATCGAGGGGCATGGCGGGATGCTGGATCGGCTGGATTCAGTGTGTTTTGCGGCGCCGATTTTCTTTCATCTGGTGCGGTTCTGGTGGACCTGATGCCACCGCTCTAACGCTCAATGAAGATCAAAAATGCGGGAGCCTGCTCCCACACTTGTTTTGCGGTGTATTCACGTCATCTTTTGTATCAAGGACGCGTGTAAGATAGGCCGCACTTTGCCAGGGATGCTCACCATGTTCGATTCGTTGAAAGCGATCAGCCGCCGTATTGTCGGTGCGTTATTGACTGTGGTGGGGGCCGTTTTCGGTCAATGGCATCCGCCGCTCTGGCTGCGCACCATCGGCCATGGCCTGGCCAACCTGGGCCGTAAGGCTCATGCTTATCCGCGCCAAGCCGGCGCCGGAGTGCTGGGCCTGGCGTTGTTGGCCGGCGCCGGTTTCTATGGCTGGCAGTGGTATTCCCACCTGCCGAAACCCCATACCGTGGGTTATTCGCTGCACAAACCGAACCTGACCGACTACACCCAGCCGCAACCGGTTGTGGATAACTTGCAGGTGCGCTTCGCCGAATCCGTGGCCCCGCTGGCAGCGATTGGCAAGCCGGTCACTGAGGGCATTACCCTC
>NZ_JBOICG010000645.1:0-3710 GCF_050739995.1 Pseudomonas sp.
GAACCATTGCTTGAATTCGGCGCAGTCCACAACGGGCAGGTCGGTCAGGTGCAACTGATCCTTGAGCCAGCGGGTCCGTGCGGGGTACACGCATTGGGCGTGTTTTTCACCTTGGCTTGCCGGAGCATACAGCGCTTCAACGGTGGCCTTGAGTTCGGCATCCGGGTGGTGGGCGCCATCGGTTGCGAGGAAGAATTTCTTGTCGCTGACATAACTGCGCCAGCCACTGATTTTGCCGGCTTCGTAATGGCCCAAGGACAGCCAGAACGGATCATTGGCCAGTTGCTGCAAACGTTGATCATCAATAGGCGGGGCCGCGTACAGCGGGGCGCAAGCGAAGAGTGCCAACCAGGCAAAGCGTTTGAGCATAGGGGCAACTTAAGTCGGAAAAAGTGAGACCCAAAGGGAGGCGGGTCCAAAATAAAGCCCGCGCCTCGAAAGGCGCGGGCGGATCGAGCTTAAGCCTGGGTAGCGTACTTCGCCAAGCGGGCATCGTTTTTCAGGACGGCGAGGGTGTTGGTGTGCACATCCTCGGCGGTCACGTCAGCTTTGCTGAAGATCTGCTGGAAGTGCTCGTGGGTCACGGCAGCGAAGTGCTCGCGATCTTCAGGGGCGACGCCCAGTACCACCGCGTAAGTGGTCAGCGCTTCGCCATTACCTTTGGCCATGTCTTCGGACAGCTCGTTCATCATGCCATTCATGGCAAACCAGGACTTGCCGCCGTAGGTCAGCTTGCTGTTGGTGTTACAGCCGTTGGTGCCCGAGGTCATGCCGAAGGTGGCGTTACCCGAGGTGCCGTTGGTGGTGGAAGCGAGGAAGTGAGCTGGAGTACCGCGCTGGCCTTCGAACATCATGTTGCCCCAACCGCAGTTCGGGCCGCCTGGCGCTTCTGCCATTGCATTGAGGGAAACGACGGTGAAGAGAGTACCAAGAAGGATCCGTTTCATAGCTTTGTTCTCTTTGTGTGCAAACCAATGGACAAGGGGTTCAGGCGCTTCGCAGCGCCCTAGGGGCCAGTTATTAGTCCAACCCGCGCAGTTTGGAGTTTAGGCACGATCCTGGGGTTCCGTTATTTTTTATAAAACAATCAGAGTTGCTGTCGAGAGTGGTCGCTATTTTTTTGTAAGGTGCCGACCGCGTCTAAGCTTTCCCAACGCCGCGCCTTGCCATAGCGCGTAACCGGGAGCCAGAATGCCGTCATCTGCCCCGCCTGATGTAAGGAAGCCCGATGCCTGATCCTGTTGCTGCCAGCTTGCGTCTAGCGCCCGAAGCGCTGACTCGCCCTTTCTCCGCTGAACAGTTCAGCTTCTCGACCACCAATGATTTGGAGCCCTTTCGCGGTGTGCTTGGCCAGGCACGCGCAGTAGAAGCGTTGCAGTTCGGTGTGGCGATGCCACGCCCCGGTTACAACGTGTTTGTCATGGGCGAGCCTGGTACTGGCCGCTTTTCGTTCGTCAAACGCTATCTGAAGGCCGAAGGCAAACGCCTGCAGACCCCGGCGGACTGGGTCTATGTGAATAATTTCGATGAACCACGTGAACCGCGTGCCCTGGAATTGCCGGGCGGCGCGGCAGCGGCGTTCATCAACGATATCAACGCCCTGATCGACAACCTGGCAGCTACTTTTCCGGCGGCCTTCGAACACCCGACTTACCAGCAGCGTAAAAGCGCCATCGACCGCGCTTTCAACCAGCGCTATGACAAGGCTTTGGACGTGATCGAACGCCTGGCCCTGGAAAAAGACGTGGCGCTGTACCGCGACAGCTCCAACATCGCGTTCACGCCAATGCTCGACGGCAAGGCCCTCGATGAAGCCGAGTTTTCGCAGTTGCCGGAAGCCGACCGTGAGCGCTTCCACACGGATATTTCCGAGCTGGAAGAACGCCTCAACGAAGAACTGGCCAGCCTGCCGCAGTGGAAGCGTGAGTCCAACAACCAACTGCGCCAATTCAACGAAGAAACCATCACCCTGGCTCTGCAACCGTTGCTCGCGCCGCTGTCAGAAAAGTACGCGGAAAACGCAGCCGTTTGCGGTTACCTGCAAGCCATGCAGGTATACCTGCTTAAAACCGTGGTCGAGCAATTGGTGGATGACGCCAAGACCGACGCCCAGGCGCGCAAGCTGCTCGAAGAGCAATACTGCCCGAGCCTGGTGGTCGGCCACCCGGTCAACGGCGGTGCACCGGTGGTGTTCGAACCGCACCCGACCTACGACAACCTGTTCGGTCGCATCGAATACAGCACCGACCAGGGCGCGCTCTACACCACCTATCGTCAGTTGCGCCCAGGCGCCTTGCACCGTGCCAACGGCGGTTTCCTGATCCTCGAGGCGGAAAAAATGCTCGGCGAGCCGTTCGTGTGGGACGCGCTCAAGCGTTCCCTGCAATCGCGCAAGCTGAAGATGGAGTCGCCGCTGGGCGAACTGGGCCGCCTGGCCACCGTGACCCTCAACCCGCAGATGATCCCGTTGCAGGTCAAGGTGATCATCATCGGCTCGCGTCAGCTGTACTACGCCTTGCAGGACGCCGATCCGGACTTCCAGGAAATGTTCCGTGTACTGGTGGATTTCGACGAAGACATCCCGATGGTCGACGAAAGCCTGGAGCAGTTCGCCCAGTTGCTTAAAACCCGTACGTCGGAAGAAGGCATGGCACCGCTGACGTCGGACGCGGTGGCGCGCCTGGCCACCTATAGCGCTCGGCTGGCGGAACACCAAGGGCGCTTGTCGGCGCGGATTGGTGATTTGTTCCAACTGGTCAGCGAGGCGGACTTCATCCGGCATTTGGCAGGCGACGAGATGACCGACGCCGGCCATATCGAGCGCGCGCTCAAGGCCAAGGCCACGCGCACCGGGCGGGTGTCGGCGCGGATTCTCGACGACATGCTCGCTGGGGTGATCCTGATCGATACTGCCGGCGCGGCGGTGGGTAAGTGCAACGGGTTGACGGTGCTGGAAGTGGGCGATTCGGCCTTCGGTGTGCCGGCGCGGATTTCCGCCACGGTATACCCGGGCGGCAGCGGCATTGTCGACATCGAACGTGAGGTAAACCTCGGCCAGCCGATTCACTCCAAGGGCGTGATGATTCTTACGGGTTACCTGGGCAGCCGGTACGCCCAGGAATTCCCGCTGGCGATCTCGGCGAGTATCGCGCTAGAGCAGTCCTACGGTTATGTGGACGGCGACAGTGCGTCCTTGGGCGAGGCGTGCACCTTGATTTCGGCGCTGTCGAAGACGCCGCTCAAGCAGTGCTTTGCCATTACCGGTTCGATCAACCAGTTCGGTGAAGTGCAGGCGGTGGGTGGGGTCAACGAGAAGATCGAGGGCTTCTTCCGTCTCTGCGAGGCGCGTGGATTGACCGGCGAGCAGGGCGCGATCATCCCACAGGCCAACGTCGCCACGTTGATGCTCGACGAGAAGGTGTTGAAAGCGGTGCGAGACGGTCAATTCCATATCTATGCCGTGCGTCAGGCGGACGAGGCATTGAGCCTGCTGGTGGGCGAGCCTGCCGGTGAGCCGGATGCGGATGGGCAATTCCCGGAAGGCAGCGTGAATGCGCGGGTGGTTGAGCGTCTGCGGGTGATTGCGGAGATGATCAGCGAGGAAGACCTGAAGGAAGCGGAGAAGGAGCTGGCGCAGCACGCGCAGGCTGAAACCCACCCCACCTGAGCCATCATGTAGTGAGCGGGCTTGCCCCGCGCTGGGTGGCGCA
>NZ_JBOICG010000646.1:0-2144 GCF_050739995.1 Pseudomonas sp.
ACTCTCCGCCGCGCAGGTTAACGGCACGGCGGGCTTAGGACAAGTAATAAAAGTTCAGGATTGCCATCACGTTCAGACGAAATACAGGTTAACCCCCGGAACTATTCGGCCTTCTGTTTATCCAGCGCCACTTGATACAACACGTTCTTGCGCAAGCCGGTAATTTCCGCCGCCAGGGCTGCGGCACGCTTGAGGGGCATTTCCTTGAGCAGCAAATCCAGGATGCGCATCGCCTCACTGCCAACCGCCTCTTCATTCTCAGGAGCAGTCCAGCCAGCGACCAATACCACGCATTCGCCTCGCTGCTGGTTGCTGTCACCCTCGACGAAGGCCCGTAACTCTTCCAACGGCAGGCCCTTGAGGGTCTCGAAGGTCTTGGTCAGCTCACGGGCCAGCAGCGCTTGGCGCTCACCGCCGAAGACCATTTCCATGTCTTGCAGGCATTCAAGGATACGGTGCGGCGCCTCGTAGAAGATCAAGGTGCGCGGCTCTTCCTTCAAGGCTTGAAGACGCGCGCGACGCCCGACGGCCTTGGCCGGCAAGAAACCCTCGAAGATAAACCGGTCCGACGGCAGACCGGCGGCAGATAATGCGGCAATCAGCGCGCACGCCCCCGGAACAGGCACTACATTGATACCAGCGGCACGCGCCTGACGAACCAAATGGTAGCCAGGATCGGAAATCAGCGGCGTGCCCGCATCGGAGATCAACGCCACGTCATCCCCCGCCAACAGACGGGTGATAAATCGGCTGCCTTCTTCGCGCTCGTTGTGTTCATGGCACGCCGCTAATGGCGTGCTGATACCAAAATGCTGCATCAAACGCTGGGAGTGACGTGTGTCTTCCGCCGCAATCAGTTTCACCTCGCGCAACACCTTCAGCGCCCGGGCACTGATGTCGTCCAGGTTGCCAATGGGCGTCGCCACGACAAAAAGCGAGCCTGCAGTGGAATTCAAAGGACCTGGAGCAGTCAAAACGCACACCTCGATGGTTGGCAAAAGCCACATTGTAGCGTGTAGACGCTTGGAAAATATGCCATCACGGTGGATGCCTTCTAAGCCATCGACGACCGTTTGCAACATCTGCACGACCTAAATCGACGCTTTCACGCCAGTAACATCGCGCCTGAGCCAGTGCTTGGGTACAATTCCACGCTAATTTGATCGGTATCAGGAACACTTACATGATCGCTTGCCTGCGGCTGCTCTCCGCCCTCTGCCTCGCTGCCCTCCTGGCCGCTTGTGCCAGCTCGCCCTCGTCCAGCCTTGGCGACCTTCCCCGGACCCCGGATGCCAGTATCGAGCAACTGCTCGAACAGGCCACCACTGCCAAGACACCAGAAAAGGCCGCACTGCTGCGCCTGAGTGCGGCTGACCTGGCATTCCACCAGAACAACCCTGGCCGCTCGTCGCAGATTCTTGCGCAGGTGCCCCTGGATGTCCTGAAACCGGCCGCACAAGTATTTGCCAACACCCTGGCCGCTGAACTGGCCATGGCCCGCAATCAGCCCAAGGCGGCATTGGCAGCGCTTAATCACCCCAGCCTGCAAAGCCTGAAGGACCTGCCGGCAGATCAGCAGATCCGTACCGGTACCGTGCATGCCCGCGCCTATGAAGCCGACGGCCAGACCCTGGCCGCCGCTCGCGAGCGCGTGGCCATGGCACCGCTGCTCACCGGCGACGCCGCCAAGAGCAACCACGAAGCTATCTGGGTGCTGATTGCCGCGCTGCCAGCCGACCAGTTGCAAGCAAGCGGCAACCCCGCCCTGGATGGCTGGATCAGCCTGGCCCAAGCGGTCAAGGGCGCCGGCACCCTGGAGCAGCAACAAGCCGCTATCGATACCTGGCGCGCGCAGAACCCAGGCCACCCTGCGGCGGTGCAACTGCCCCTGCCCCTGACCAAACTCAAGGAACTGGCCAGCCAGCCCTTGAACAAAATCGCACTGCTGCTGCCGCAGGAAGGCCCACTGGCTTCCGTCGGCAAGGCCCTGCGCGAAGGCTTCATGGCCGCGCATTACCAGGCTGAACAGGCCGGGCAGAAGCCACCGGCGATCGAGTTCTATGACAGCTCGCGCCTGAGCTCCATCGACGACTTCTACGCCAAGGCCCAGGCCGCTGGCGTGCAACTGGTGGTCGGCCCACTGG
>NZ_JBOICG010000647.1:0-6145 GCF_050739995.1 Pseudomonas sp.
GCTTGCCCCCGATAGCGGTGGGTCAGCTACAGATAAGCTGACAGATACACTGCAATCGGGGGCAAGCCCCCTCCCACATTGGTTTTGTGGTGTTTGTTAGAGCTGTGGAGTTTCTTCCGGCGGCTTGGTCTTGTCGATACCCGGCACATGCAAGTTGCCCTCGACCACCTGGTTGCCCTCCAGCTGCGGCTGGGTTACCCAGGTGAGGATGTCGTAGTAACGCCGGATGTTCGCCACAAAGTGTACCGGCTCGCCGCCCCGGGCATAGCCGTAGCGGGTCTTGCTGTACCACTGCTTCTGCGACAGGCGTGGCAGCATCTTTTTTACATCCAGCCACTTGTTCGGGTTCAGGCCCTCGCGCTTGGCCAGGGTGCGCGCGTCTTCCAGGTGGCCAGTGCCGACGTTGTAGGCGGCGAGGGCGAACCAGGTGCGATCGGGCTCGGCGATGCTGTCGTCCAATTCATCTTTGATTTTTGCCAGGTACTTGGCGCCGCCCATGATGCTTTGCTTGGCATCCAGGCGGTTGGACACGCCCATGGCCTGGGCGGTGTTCTGGGTCAGCATCATCAGGCCGCGCACGCCGGTCTTGGAGGTGACGGCCGGTTGCCACAGGGATTCCTGGTAGCCGATGGCCGCCAACAGTCGCCAGTCGACTTTTTCTTCCTTGGCGTAGGTACGGAAGTGTTTTTCGTACTTGGGCAGGCGCTGCTGCAAGTGTTGCGCGAAGGTGTAGGCGCCGACATAGCCGAGTACATCGACATGTCCGTAGTAGCGGTCTTTCAGGCGTTGCAGGGTGCCGTTCTTCTCGACTTTGTCGAGGTAGCTGTTGATCTCGTTGAGCAGGCTGTTGTCATCACCCGGGGCCACGGCCCAGCTCTGGTTGCTGGCATTGCCGAGATCGAACGCCACGCGCACGTTGGGGAAGTACACCTGGTTCATCGCCACTTCGTTGGAGTCCACCAGGGTCAGGTCGATCTGGCCCTCGTCCACCATGCGCAGCAGGTCGACGACTTCAACGGCGTCGGACTCTTCATATTCAATCGCGGGGTTCTGCTTTTTAAGCTCGGCCAGTTGTTCGGCGTGGGTGCTGCCCTTGAGCACCATGATCTTCTTGCCGACCAGATCCGCCGCGTTGGTGGGGCGCGACTGGCCGTTGCGGTAGATGATCTGCGGGGTCACTTCGAGATAAGGATGGGAGAAGCGCACCTGCTGCTGACGCTGCTCACTGCTGACCAGGCCAGCGGCGGCGAGGACCGGCCCGTTGGGCTTGCCCAGTTGGCCGAACAGGTCGTCGAGGTTGTCGGCGGTCTCGATCTCCAGCTTCACGCCCAGTTCGTCGGCGAAGCGCTTGACCAGTTCATATTCGAAACCGGTTTCACCGTTGCGGTCCTGGAAATAAGTTGCCGGGCTGTTTCGGGTGACCACCCGCAATACACCATCCTCCTTGATTCGCTCGAGCGTGCTGGGTTTATCAACACAGGCGCTGAGCAGCAGGAAGAGACCGGTGACGAAGAGCCATTTGGCGCATCGCTGGCGCAAAGCAGTTGGGGAGAACATTGGCGCAGTATACGCAAACGGCCCTCGGCGCCATATCTCGACAGCAGGGGACTTGTCTGCTAGCACCCGCAAAACCGGGCTGCAGCCCGCAGAAACGCGGGTTGGCGAGGGTTTGTGACGGTTAAAATAACTGTGCGTGTGATCTTGGAAAACGCCCCGATACCGTGCATTTCGTGCCAACTGACGTTCGGCAGCGGCCAGCCGTAGCGTTTCGGGTGCCGTTGGCGGCGGTTTACGCTAGAATGCACGGCCTCAAAGCACACCCCCTTCCCGAGGCTGTCCCGAAGATGTTGATCCTGCGCGGCGCTCCTGCCCTTTCTGCCTTTCGCCACAGCAAACTCCTTGAGCAACTGAGCCAGAAGGTTCCAGCTGTTACAGGCCTGTACGCTGAATTTGCTCACTTCGCCGACGTTACCGGCGTCTTGACCGCCGACGAACAGCAAGTGCTGGCACGCCTTCTGAAGTACGGTCCCAGCGTTCCCGTCCAAGAGCCTAACGGCCGCTTGTTCCTGGTTCTGCCGCGGTTCGGCACCATCTCGCCCTGGTCGAGCAAGGCCAGCGATATCGCCCGCAACTGTGGCCTGGAGAAAATCCAGCGCCTGGAGCGTGGTATCGCTTTCTACGTCGCTGGCCAGTTCAGCGATGCCGAGGCCGAACTGATCGCCAGCAGCCTGCACGACCGCATGACCCAGATCATCGTCAGCCAGCTGGAACAGGCTGCCGGCCTGTTCAGCCATGCCGAGCCCAAGCCGCTCACCGCGATTGACGTGCTCGGCGGTGGCCGCGCCGCCCTCGAGAAGGCCAACACCGAACTGGGCCTGGCCCTGGCCGAAGACGAGATCGACTACCTGGTCAACGCCTTCAACGGCTTGAAGCGCAACCCGCACGACATCGAACTGATGATGTTCGCCCAGGCCAACTCCGAGCATTGCCGTCACAAGATCTTCAACGCCAGTTGGGACATCGACGGCGAGAGCCAGGAAAAAAGCCTGTTCGGTATGATCAAGAACACCTACGTGATGCACAGCGAAGGCGTTCTGTCGGCTTACAAGGACAACGCTTCGGTCATCGTCGGCTCCGTCGCCGGGCGTTTCTTCCCGGACCCTGAAACCCGCCAGTACGGCGCGGTGCAGGAGCCGGTGCACATCCTGATGAAGGTCGAGACCCACAACCACCCGACCGCGATTGCCCCGTTCCCGGGTGCAGCCACCGGTTCCGGCGGCGAGATCCGCGACGAAGGTGCTACCGGCCGTGGCGCCAAGCCAAAGGCGGGTCTCACCGGTTTCACCGTGTCCAACCTGCAGATCCCGGGCTTCGAACAGCCGTGGGAAGTGCCTTACGGCAAGCCTGAGCGCATTGTCACCGCGTTGGACATCATGATCGAAGGCCCGCTGGGCGGCGCTGCGTTCAACAACGAGTTCGGTCGTCCGGCCCTCACCGGCTACTTCCGTACCTTCGAACAGTCCATCACCACCCCACGTGGCGATGAAGTGCGCGGCTACCACAAGCCGATCATGCTGGCTGGCGGCATGGGCAACATCCGTGAAGAACACGTCAAGAAAGGCGAGATCCTGGTCGGCTCCAAGCTGATCGTGCTCGGCGGCCCGGCGATGTTGATCGGCCTGGGCGGCGGCGCCGCTTCCTCCATGGCCACCGGCACCAGCTCGGCGGACCTGGACTTCGCTTCCGTACAGCGCGAAAACCCAGAGATGGAGCGCCGCTGCCAGGAAGTCATCGACCGCTGCTGGCAGTTGGGTGACAAGAACCCGATCAGCTTTATCCACGACGTTGGCGCCGGTGGTTTGTCCAACGCCTTCCCGGAGCTGGTCAACGACGGCGACCGTGGTGGCCGCTTTGAACTGCGCAACATTCCAAACGACGAGCCGGGCATGGCCCCGCACGAAATCTGGAGCAACGAATCCCAGGAGCGCTACGTACTGGCGGTTGGCGCTGAAGACTTCGCACGCTTCCAGGCCATCTGCGAACGCGAGCGTTGCCCGTTTGCCGTGGTCGGCGAAGCCACTGCCGAGCCGCAACTGACCGTTACCGACAGTCACTTCGGCAACAGCCCGGTGGACATGCCGCTGGAAGTGCTGCTGGGCAAAGCCCCGCGCATGCACCGTTCGGCCGTGCGTGAAACCGAGCTGGGCGATGATTTCGACCCAAGCCAACTGGACCTGGCCGACAGCATCGAACGCGTGCTGCACCACCCGGCCGTGGCGAGCAAAAGCTTCCTGATCACCATCGGCGACCGCACCATCACCGGCCTGGTGGCCCGTGACCAAATGGTCGGCCCGTGGCAGGTTCCAGTGGCTGACGTTGCCGTCACCGCCACCAGCTTCGACGTCTACACCGGTGAAGCCATGGCGATGGGCGAGCGTACGCCGCTGGCCTTGCTGGACGCCCCGGCGTCGGGCCGCATGGCGATTGGTGAAACCCTCACCAACATCGCGGCGTCGCGCATTGGCAAGCTGTCCGACATCAAACTGTCGGCCAACTGGATGTCCGCTGCCGGCCACCCGGGCGAAGACGCCCGCCTCTACGACACCGTGAAAGCTGTCGGCATGGAGTTGTGCCCTGAGCTGGGTATCACCATTCCAGTGGGCAAGGACTCCATGTCCATGGCCACCCGTTGGAACGAAGACGGCGTAGACAAGACGGTCACCTCACCGCTGTCGCTGATCGTCACCGGTTTTGCACCCGTCACCGACGTGCGTCAGACCCTGACCCCGCAACTGCGCATGGACAAGGGCACCACCGATCTGATCCTGATCGACCTGGGCCGTGGGCAGAACCGCATGGGTGCCTCGATCCTCGCGCAAACCCACGGCAAGCTGGGCAAGCAGGCGCCGGATGTCGATGACGCCGAAGACCTGAAAGCCTTCTTTGCCGTGATCCAGGGCTTGAACGCTGATGGCCACCTGCTGGCTTACCACGACCGTTCCGATGGCGGCTTGCTGACCAGCGTTGTCGAGATGGCCTTCGCCGGTCACTGCGGCCTGAACATCGTGCTCGACAGCGTTGCCGAGGATGCATCCGAGATCAACGGTATCCTGTTCAACGAAGAACTGGGCGCGGTGATCCAGGTTCGCCAGGACGCTACCCCGGACGTACTCGCACAATTCAGCGCCGCTGGCCTGGGTGATTGCGTAGCGGTGATCGGCCAGCCGATCAACAACGGTCAGATCGACATCGTCTTCAACGGCGACACTGTGTTCGAAGGCCAGCGCCGTCTGTTGCAACGTCAGTGGGCCGAGACCAGCTACCAGATCCAGCGCCTGCGTGATAACGCTGACTGCGCCGAGCAGGAATTCGATGTAATCCTGGAAGAAGACAACCCGGGCCTGAGCACCAAGCTCAGCTTCGACGTCAACCAGGACATCGCCGCGCCTTACATCAAGAAAGGCATCCGCCCACAAGTTGCCGTACTGCGTGAGCAGGGCGTCAACGGCCAGGTGGAAATGGCGGCTGCGTTCGACCGCGCCGGCTTCAATGCGATTGACGTGCACATGAGCGACATCCTCGCCGGTCGCGTTGACCTCAACGAGTTCAAAGGCCTCGTCGCCTGCGGCGGTTTCTCCTACGGCGACGTGTTGGGTGCCGGTGAAGGCTGGGCCAAGTCGGCCCTGTTCAACAGCCGTGCCCGCGATGCGTTCCAGGGCTTCTTCGAACGCAACGACAGCTTCACCCTGGGTGTGTGCAACGGTTGCCAGATGATGTCCAACCTCAGCGAACTGATCCCGGGCAGCGAGTTCTGGCCGCACTTCGTGCGCAACCGTTCCGAGCAGTTCGAGGCCCGTGTCGCCATGGTGCAAGTGCAGGAGTCCAACTCGATCTTCCTGCAAGGCATGGCGGGTTCACGCATGCCAATCGCCATCGCCCACGGTGAAGGCCATGCCGAGTTCTCCAGCGAAGAAGCGTTGCTCGAAGCCGACCTGTCCGGTTGCGTGGCCATGCGTTTCGTCGATAACCACGGCAAGGTCACCGAGGCCTACCCGGCCAACCCGAACGGCTCGCCGCGCGGGATCACTGGCCTCACCAGCCGCGACGGTCGCGTCACCATCATGATGCCGCACCCGGAGCGTGTGTTCCGCGCCGTGCAGAACTCGTGGCGCCCGGAAGAGTGGAACGAAGACGGCGCCTGGATGCGCATGTTCCGCAACGCTCGCGTGTGGGTGAACTAAGACGGTGTACAAGCTCGCTTTCTTTGTGCCCGACAGCCATGTAGAGACGGTGAAAACCGCCGTCTTCGCAGCAGGCGGCGGGCGCATCGGCAGCTACGACAACTGCGCCTGGCAAGTGCTGGGCCAGGGCCAATTCCGCGCGTTGGACGGCAGCCAGCCGTTTATCGGGCAGGTCGGCCAGGTTGAAGTGGTTGAGGAGTGGAAGGTTGAGCTGGTGGTGACGGATGAGTTGATTGGGGCTGTTGTGGCTGCATTGAAACTCAGTCACCCGTATGAGACACCGGCGTATGAGGTGTGGCAGTTGGCGGATTTTTGATTCGCACGCTGTAAAAACAAGAAACCCGCTGGGCCAGTTTGGTCAGCGGGTTTTTTGTTGTCTGTGAGGGCCCCTTCGCGAGCAAGCC
>NZ_JBOICG010000648.1:0-7720 GCF_050739995.1 Pseudomonas sp.
GTACTCAAGCCTGCAGGTAGCGCATCACCGAATCACAAATCATCTCGCGGTGCCGCTGTTTAACTGCCTCATCCGACAGCTCTATCTGAAAAATCTCACTGAAGGTATGGCGGTTGGACACCCGGTAAAAGCTGAACGAGTTGATCAGCAGGTGCACGTCCAACGGCTCCAGCCCCTCGCGGAACAGCCCCATCTCGGCACCCCGGCGCAGAGTGGCGCCGAGCGCTTCGAGGATGTTGCTGTTCATCGCCTTGATCGAATCCGAACGCTTCACGTACTCGGCGTTGTGGATATTCTCGATACTGACGATGCGCACGAAATCCACGTTCTGGTCATGGTGATCGAAGGTGAATTCCACCAGCCGCCGGATCGCTTCACGCGGCTCAAGCTCAGTGAGGTTCATGCGGGTTTCAGTGTTGCGGATGTCGCCGTAGAGCTTCTCCAGCACCTCGACGTACAACTGTTCCTTACTGCCGAAGTAGTAATAAATCATTCGTTTGGAGGTGTGGATGCGCTCGGCAATCGCATCCACGCGAGCGCCGGAAAGGCCCTGCTGAACAAACTCGACGATGGCTTCCTGAAGGATGTTTTCGCGGGTCTTTTCCGGATTGTTCTTGCGACTCTTGCGCGGTGCTTCGGAGGTCATGGTGCGCTCACGGCCAGTGTTATGCAGGCAGTGATTATGGGCTGCGCCGCCCGCCGAAGGAAGCACCCGCGCCTGCCGTTATAACCGTGCCTGGCGCGCTGCGCCGCTGCGGGATTTGGCCATTGCCGCCAGACGCACCGCCACGTTGGCCGCACCGTAGCCGGCATAGCCGTTCTTGCGCTGGATGATCTCGAAGAAAAACCGCCCTTCGAATGGCTCGGTGTACACGTGAAACAGCTCACCACCCTGGGCGTCGCGATCGTACAGCACGTTGTAGTACGCCAGTTCGCTGAGGAACTCGTCGTCGAAATCAAACCGCGCCGCTAGGTCGTCGTAATAGTTGAGCGGGATATCCAGCAGCGGCACACCGGCAGCCTTGGCCCGGCTCACCTCGGCGAAAATATCCGCACAGTCGAAGGCGATGTGGTGCACACCCGAGCCGCGATAGCTCGATAGCGCGTGGGAAATCGCCGTATTGCGGTTCTCGGAAATATTCAGCGGCAGGCGGATCGAGCTGCAACGGCTACGCAGCGCGCGGCTTTTCACCAGCCCGTAAGGGTCGGGTAGCACCACTTCGTCATCGGCTTCAAAATCCAGCAGGCTCTTATAGAACAACACCCAACTGTCGAGGCTGTCGGCCGGCAAGGCCATGGCCATGTGGTCGATACGCAGCAGGCCGCCACTGGCGGTGGGGGCCGGTTGCAGATTGAAATCGGTGTCGTACAGCGCACGTTCGGAAGGGTCCACCAGATAAATCAGGCTGCCGTCCGGGGCGCGTACCGCCGCCAGCTCCAGTTCGTTCGGGCCGACCAGGCCGCGATAAGGCTGGCCCTTGTAGGCCACCGCCCGCTCCAGCGCCTTCGCGCTGTCCTTGACCCGAACTGCCATGGCGCACAACGACGGCCCGTGGGATTCGAAAAAGTTATGGGCGAAGGAATAAGGTTCGCAATTGAGGATCAGGTTGATATCCCCCTGACGCAGCAAGCTCACGCTCTTGGAGCGGTGCTGCCCGGCCTTGACGAACCCCAGGCGCTCCAGCCACTGGGTGAGCCGGGCACCGAGGTTTTCATCCACGGCAAACTCCAGGAACTCAATACCGTCGTATTCACTGGCGGCGGGTGTATCAAACAGGATGTCGACCGGTTGGGCAGGCGCTTGCTGCTTCAATCGCTCGCGGGTTTTCTCTTCCAGGTACAACAGTGAGCGCAAACCGTCCGCCGCATTGGCCCGGGTGGGTGCTGCGCGGAAGCCATCGTTGAAAATCTCCAGGGACAACGGCCCGGTGTAACCACTCTGGATGATCGGCGCCAGGAAACCCGCCAGGTCGAATTCGCCCTGCCCGGGGAAGCAACGGAAATGTCGGCTCCACTCCAAGACGTCCATGGCCAGAATCGGCGCGTCAGCCATTTGCACAAAGAAGATCTTGTCGCCGGGAATCTGGGCGATGGCGCTCGGATCGCCCTTGAGCGACAACGTGTGGAAGCTGTCGAGCAACACGCCCAGGCTCGGGTGGTCGACTTGGCGCACCAGGTTCCACACCTGCTGCCAGGTGTTCACATGCTTGCCCCAGGCCAATGCTTCATAGCCGATGCGCAGGCCACGGCGACCGGCGTGTTCCGCCAGCAGGCTGAGGTCATCGAGCAAAATGCGTTCATCACCCACGCAATCGGCCGAAGCGTTACTGCACACCAATACCAGGTCAGTGCCCAGTTCCTGCATCAGGTCGAATTTGCGTTCGGCCCGCTCCAGGTTGCGCGCCAGACGGTCGCGACGGCAGCCTTCGAAGTCGCGAAAGGGCTGGAACAAGGTAATGGCAATGCCGAGGTCGGCACACATCTGCCTAACTTCCCGGGGGCTGCCATCGTAATACAACAAGTCATTCTCGAAGATCTCGACCCCGTCAAACCCGGCGGCGGCGATGGCTTCGAGCTTTTCCGGCAGGGTGCCGCTCAAGGAAACGGTGGCAATGGAACGTTGCATGGGCGACTCCCGGCAATTGTTGTTTGTGGCAAATTATTCGCCCCCTGCCGATACGCAGCAATTAAAATGTACGAACCAGTTAGTTTTTGGTGCGATTATCGAACACTAAGCCCCTTTGGCGAATTGACGATTTTTTAGCCGCTGCGCACCATCGATCACGTAGCTACACCCGAAAAGAAGCCCAGAACACACCATAAAAATTTCAAAAACGGGTACGACCTCATGCCTTTGCAAAATTCCGCCCTGGCCGCGAGCCCGGGCAACCCGCACGCCGGCATCGGCGACAAGATCCGCGGTGCCCTGGCCGTGGGTAAAACCCGCTGGGGTATGCTGGCCCTGGTGTTCTTCGCCACCACCCTGAACTACATCGACCGCGCCGCCCTGGGCGTGATGCAACCGATCCTGGCTAAAGAGATGAGCTGGACGGCGATGGACTACGCCAACATCAACTTCTGGTTCCAGGTGGGCTATGCGATTGGTTTTGTGCTGCAAGGCCGACTGATCGACCGCATCGGCGTCAAGCGCGTGTTCTTCTGCGCGGTCTTGCTATGGAGCGTGGCTACCGGCGCCCATGGCCTCGCCACCTCGGCGGTCGGCTTCATGGTGTGCCGCTTTATCCTCGGGCTGACCGAAGCTGCCAACTACCCGGCCTGCGTCAAGACCACACGTTTGTGGTTCCCGGCGGGTGAACGTGCAGTGGCCACCGGTATCTTCAACGCCGGCACCAACGTAGGAGCGATGGTGACGCCGATGTTGCTGCCACTGATCCTGCATGTGTGGGGCTGGCAGGCGGCGTTTTTGTGCATGTCGGCACTCGGCGGGATCTGGCTGGTGCTCTGGGGTTTGAAGTACTACAACCCGGAAGACCACCCTACCGTTAAACAATCCGAACTGGACTACGTGCAACAGGAAGTCGAACCGGAACAACCCCGCGTGCCCTTCAGCCGCATCCTGCGCATGCGCGGCACCTGGGCCTTCGCCCTCGCCTACTCGATGACCGCGCCGGTGTTCTGGTTCTACCTGTACTGGCTGCCGCCGTTCCTGAACCAGCAATACAACTTGGGCATCAACGTGACCCAGATGGGCATCCCGCTGATCATCATTTACCTGACCGCCGACTTCGGCAGTGTTGGCGGGGGTATTCTGTCGTCGTTCCTGATCGGTCGCGGCATGAACCCGATCAAGGCGCGGCTGCTGTCGATGCTGCTGTTTGCCTGCTGCATCGTCGGCGTGATCATGGCCGCCGGTTCCAGCCAGTTGTGGGTCGCGGTGTTTGCCATCTCCCTGGCGATCGGCGCGCACCAGGCCTGGACGGCCAACATCTGGAGCCTGGTGATGGACTACACACCCAAGCACATGATGAGCACGGTGTTCGGTTTCGGCGGCATGTGCGCGGCCATCGGTGGCATGTTCATGACCCAGATCGTCGGGCACATCCTCACCGTCACCCATAACAACTACACCGTGTTGTTCACCCTGATCCCGGCGATGTACTTCATTGCCCTGATCTGGATGTACTTCATGGCGCCGCGCAAGATCCCTACCGTAGACGTCTGAGCTACCCCCTGAGCTATCTGCGCCGCTGCTGCCAGGCAGCGGCCAACCCGCTCATGCAGATCACCCCGATGCCGACCACCGTGGTCAGGTCCGGGGTATGGTTGAACACCAGCCAGCCCAACAACCCTGCAAACACGATCTGGCAATAGCCGAACGGCGCCAGCAAGGCCGGTGCCGCGAAGCGGAAGGCCTGGGTCAACAACAGGTGTGCCGTCATCCCGCAGGTGCCCAGCGCCAGCATCAACACGGCGTGCCACAGCGTGGGGATTTGCCAGAAGAACGGCACCATCGCACTCATCACCAAGGTATTGCACAGGCCGGCGAAGAAGTTGCTGGTGGTCGGTGTGTCGTATTGGCTGAGGATGCGCGTGAGCAGTTGGTAGAAGCAGAAGAACAGCGCCGAACACAGTGGCAGCAGCACCGCAGGCGTAAACAGTTCGCCACCCGGATGGATGATGATCAGCACGCCGACAAACCCGCAGATCACCGCCAGCCATTGGCCCCGCGTGACATGTTCGCCAAGCAAGGGCACCGACAACGCCGTCACCAGGATCGGCGCGAGGAAGTTCACCGCCGTGGCCTCCGCCAACGGGATGTAATGCAGGGCCGCGGTGAAAAACAGGCTGGTGCCCAATAGGCACAAAGCGCGCACCACCTGCATTCCCGGCCGCTTGCTGCGCAGCACCCGCAAGCCCGATTGCGGCAGGAAGATCCCGGCCATCAACAGGGTGTGCACCAGGTAACGCGCCCATACCACCATCACGATCGGATAGAACCCGGCCAGGTATTTGGACAAGGCGTCATGGCTGGAAAACAGAAACGTCGCCACCACAATCAGCAAAATGCCTTTGAAGGGATGGTTGACGCCGGAGAGGGGTGTGCTGACAGTCATTGAATTCTCTTGCATGGCGGGCTGAACGCGAATGCACTCAACCCGGTAATCTAGCAGCCGGGCCTGCGTCTGCCCCAAGAGCATAACCAAACACCGTGCGAACAGCGCACTAAATCACCGCATTCGAGTCCAACGCTGCACGTTCGCCTACGTGTTGCACACTTTTTAACCAAGGCCTTGTCGTTATGAAAAAAACACTCTTTGTCCTGTCTGCCCTTGCCCTGCTCACCGCCTGCAATAAAGAGGAAAAACCAGCGCCCAAGCCCGCACCACCATCGGTTCAGGCCACGCTGGTGCCAGCAACCCCACCCACCGACAAATGGGTCGGCAAGTGGATCGGCGTCGAAGGCCTTAACCTCACCATCGCCAAGGACGACAGCATCGGCCGCGGCCACTACCTCCTGACCATGAAGTACGGCCTGGATGCCGACGACGCGGGCACCTTCCAAGGTGAAGCCAACGAAGACGGCATCGCCTTTACCCGCCCGGACGGCCCGCAGCAGTTGAGCGCCGGCAACGGTGAAGCCACCGGCCTGAAATGGTTGGCGGATAAAAAGGACTGCCTGATTGTCGATACCGGCGAAGGTTATTGCCGCGATTAACGGCCATACTATTTCCCAATTAATGTAGGACCGTTCATCGAGAGGATTGCCCCATGCTATGGAAAAAAGGCCGACGCAGCGACAACGTGGTAGATGCCCGCGATGACAGTGGCGGTGGTGGTGGTGGTGGTGGAGGCATGCGCTTTGGTGGCGGCAAGGGCCTGAGCCTCACGGCCATTGTGCTGATCGTCGGTATTGGCTGGCTGACCGGCCAAGACCCGCTGCAGATTCTCGGCCAATTGACCGGCCAGATGGAGCAAGCGCCCTCGGTGAGTACGCAAACTCGCCAGACGCCGCCGGCCAACGACCAACAGGCTGACTTCGTGCGCGCCGTCCTGGGGGACACGGAAGACACCTGGGGCCAGGTTTTCAAGGAAAATGGCCTAGTCTACAAGAACCCCAAGCTGATTCTGTTCCGTGGCCGGGTCAACTCCGCCTGCGGTAGCGCCACCTCGGCCAGCGGCCCGTTCTATTGCCCGGCCGACCAGCAAGTGTATCTGGACCTGGATTTCTTCCGCGAAATGTCACAACGCTTCCAGGCCGCCGGCGAGTTCGCCCAGGCGTATGTGATTGCCCACGAAGTCGGGCACCACGTGCAAACACTGCTGGGCATTTCGGCCAAGATCGATGCTGCGCGTCAGCAAGGCCGGCAGATGCAAGGCGACGGCGGCCTGCTGGTACGCCAGGAACTGCAAGCCGACTGCTTCGCGGGCGTGTGGGCCAACCGTGCGCAGAAGCGCCTGAACTGGCTGGAGCCCGGCGACATTGAAGCCGCACTGAATGCGGCCAACGCCATCGGCGATGACCGTTTGCAGCAACAGGGTCAAGGGCGCGTCGTGCCGGACTCGTTTACCCACGGCACCTCGGCACAGCGGGTTCGCTGGTTCAAGACTGGCTTCGCCGAAGGCCAAATCACTCAATGCGATACCTTCACCGCCAAGAGCCTCTAAATGAATAAACGATTGGGTCTACTGCTGGGCTTGATGCTTACCTGTTCCGCGACTGCTTGGGCTGCCGAGAAAGAGCATGGCGTCAAAGTGGTCAGTCCTGATCGTTTTCACTTGGATGCCGGCGACCTCAGCCTGGGGCTGAGCCAGGACTGGCGCCAGCCACTGCCCAACGTCACCCGTGCGCTGATCATCGTCCACGGTCGCCTGCGCAACGCACAGACCTACCTGCAAAGCGGCGAAGATGCCGCCGCGCAGGCCGGCGTTGCCGCCGATACCCTGGTGATCGCGCCGCAATTCCTCAACGAGCTGGACGTGAAGCGCAACCACCTGGGCAATCAGGTACTGCGCTGGAAGGGTAACGACTGGATGGCCGGTGAGCCCTCCACCGGCCCGGGCCAACTCAGCTCCTACGGCGCGCTGGACCAGATCATCAAGCACCTGGGCAACCGCCAGCTGTTCCCGGCCTTGAAAGAAATCGTGGTGGCCGGCCATTCCGGCGGCGGCCAGGTGGTGCAGCGTTTCGCCTTGACCGGCCACGATCACCCGCTGCTGCAAACCGAAGGCATCAGCCTGCGTTACGTGGTGGCCAACCCATCGTCCTACGCTTATTTCAGCCCGCAGCGTCCGGTGAAGTTCGATGTGGCCAGTTGCCCTGGCTTCAATGATTGGAAGTACGGCATGCAGAACCTGCCGGCCTACGCCAAGGGCCAGGACGCCGAGCAACTTGAGCAGGCCTACGTGTCACGTCATATCACCTACCTGCTAGGCCAGCAGGACACCGACCCGAACCACCCCGCGCTGGATAAAAGCTGCGAAGCCGAGACCCAGGGCGCGTACCGATTGATTCGTGGGCATAACTACTTTGATTACCTCAAGCAGCGTCATCCGCAACTGAGCCACAAGCTGGTGGAAGTGCCAGGGGTTGGGCATGACGGGGATAAGATGTTTACGTCGTCTGAGGGGCAGAAAGTGTTGTTCTCGAAGTAGAAATACCCGACAACACCGGATCAAAAATGTGGGAGCGGGCTTGCTCGCGAATGCGGTCCTTCAGCTACGTATTTATCAGCTGATACACCGCTTTCGCGAGCAAGCC
>NZ_JBOICG010000649.1:0-3450 GCF_050739995.1 Pseudomonas sp.
ACCCTACCCCATCGTGTCCGTCGGTGCGGGGCTTTTAAACGAAAGTGGCGTACAGAGGGTGTTCGACTATAAAGGATGCACGCTTTTTTAGCTGCGCGACCACAAGGTCAAAAACTGAATGACAGAGACTCGTACTTAATTGACGTATGACACTCATGTAACAGATAAGAGGTGCTAGCATAGAGCCATCAGTCGACCTCAGCATGCACCCTCACACCAGTAGTCAGGATATGACCGAGCCAGAAGACCCCAGCCGTGAGCGTCTCAAGCACCACTTTGCCCAGCGGGTAATTCATCAGGCACGTCAAATTCTTGAGATCTGGCAACGCCTGCAACGCAGCGAATGGTCGAACGCCGATTTTTCCGAACTCAGCGAAGCCAACCTGCGCCTGCTGCGCTTTGCCGAGCGCTTCGAACAGCCGGAACACGGTCAACTGGCGCGGCATATCGGCGAGTCCCTGAAGGCGGTAGACGAAAATCGTGGGCGCTTGAGCAGCCAACTGATCACCGAACTCAACCGCCTGATGCAACGCCTGTCCCGTACCGGCCTGCGCCAGGGCGACCAGCTGGAACAAACCTTCCTGCCACCGATGCGCAAGCCCATCTACGTGATGCTGGCCGATCACGACCGCGCCGAGCGCCTGGCCAAGCAGCTGGAATTCTTCGGCATGAGCGCCCAATCCCTGGACAGCATCGCGGCTTTTCGCGCGTCCATGGCCGAGCGCCTGCCGTCCGCCATCGTCATGGACGTCGACTTCTGCGGCGAAGGCCAGGGCCTCAAGCTCGCCGCCGAAGCCCAGGAAGGCCTGGAGCAGAAACTGCCGCTGCTGTTTTTCAGCCTGCATGAAACCGACACCCCAACCCGCCTGGCCGCCGTGCGCGCCGGCGGCCAGGAATTCCTGACCGGCACGCTGGAAGCTTCAAGCCTGCTGGAAAAGATCGAAGTACTGACCTGCATCGCCCAGTACGAACCCTATAAAGTGCTGATCATCGACGACTCGCGCGCCCAGGCGCTGCACACCGAGCGGCTGCTCAACAGTGCCGGCATCGTCACCCGCACCTTGATCGAACCGATCCAGGCCATGGCCGAGCTGGCGGACTTCCAGCCGGACCTGATCATCCTCGACATGTACATGCCCGCCTGCACCGGCACCGAACTGGCCAAGGTGATCCGCCACAACGACCGCTACGTCAGTGTGCCGATCATCTACCTGTCGGCCGAAGACGACCTGGATAAACAGCTGGACGCCATGAGCGAAGGCGGCGACGACTTCCTCACCAAGCCGATCAAACCACGCCATTTGATTACCACCGTGCGCAATCGCGCGGCGCGCGCGCGTAACCTCAAGGCACGGATGGTGCGCGACAGCCTGACCGGCCTGTACAACCACACTCACATCCTGCAATTGCTCGAAGACTGCAGCTTCCGTGCACGCCGCGAGAACAAGCCACTCAGCTTTGCCATGCTCGACATCGACCATTTCAAACGGGTCAATGACAGCCACGGACACCCCATGGGCGACCGTGTGATCAAGAGCCTGGCGCTGTTTCTCAAACAGCGTTTGCGCAAGACCGACTACATCGGCCGTTACGGCGGTGAAGAATTCGCCATCGTGATGCCCGACACTGACCTAGAATCGGCCTGCAAGGTGCTGGATGAAATCCGCGGGCGCTTTGCCGAAATCCACTACCCGGCCCAGCCCCAGGATTTATGGTGCACCTTCAGCGCCGGCGTGGTGGAGCTGTGTGACGGTTCCGACAGCTTGATGATGGCCGCCCAGGCCGACGAGGCGCTGTACCGCGCCAAGGATGCCGGACGCAACCGCGTACAACCCGCGCGCGCATCAAAGCAAAGTGCCATCTTTTCACCGGAATCCAGTGATTCCGTCATAACTCTGTAATGGAAACGCAATAACTTCAGGCACTTATCTTTTGCTGTCGGTTGAAACCACGCATGCGCCTGAAGCTGCTGACCAATCTCAACACCCTTCTATTGGTGGCCGTTTGCCTGGCCCTCGGGGCGACGCTGTGGTGGTCGCAGCGGGCGCTGGAGCGGCCTTATTTACTGATGGAGCGTTACTTGGGGTTGTCCCAGACGTTTCAGAATCAGGCCGCACGCAATATTGACGATTACTTGGCCAGCGGCGATGCCTTGCGCTTGAGCAGCGCCAGCCAAAGCCTGGAAAGCCTGTTGCAGCATCTGGATGAGCTGCCCACCGACCTCGCGCAAAACCTGCGACCCAGCCTGGTCGACCTCGACACTTTCAGCAAAACCGACCTGTTGGCCGCCGGCAAACTGGCGGGCGATCCGCAAGCGCTGCTCCTGCAAGCCGAGCGCGAATTGGGCGCGAACCTGGAACAACTCAGCCAATACGCCATAGGCGTCAACTCGCCGGACGCGGCGCGCTATCTGCCGCCCTTGCTCGCCGCATCCCAACACCTGGGCAAGCTGTCCCTGGCTCGCGACAAGCTGGTCAGCAGCGGCCGCGCCGAACTGGCCGACGATGTGGAGCGAGAACTGGCCAGCATCCGCACCCAGGCCGACCAACTGGCGCAACTGCCGTTGCTTGGCGTCAAAGCCAGTAGCGAATCCAGCGCCGATGACTTCTCCGCCATGATGGGCCTGGAAAACAGCGAAAAAACCGAAGTTCAGGACACCGGCGTCGACCTCAAGCGCGAACTCAATAGCCTGTTGACCCGTTATCCCGCCGAACTCAAGCGCACCCGCGAGCAAATCCAGCAACGCGCAGACCTCGCCACTGGCACCCACCTGAAAATTTCCGCCGTGCAACAGGCCATCGCCGGCCTGGAACCCGTGGTGCGTGCGCAACACGGCAAGATTCAGGGCGAAGTGCGCCTGATGCAAGGCGTGATGATCGGCCTGATCCTGCTGATCGCGCTGCTGATCGATACCTTGCAACGGCGCCTGGCGCGGGTGCTGACCAACCTCGCCCCGGCCCTGTCGACCTGGGCCGACGGCGACTTCAGCCAGCCGATCGCCCTGGGCAAGACCAACCGCGAGTTGCACGACATCGGAGCGTCCCTGAACCGCCTGCGCGCCTACTTGGTGGACTTGGTAGGCACCATTCGCGGCAACGCCCAGGAAGTGGCCGGCAGCAGCCGCGCCCTCGCCGAACTGAGCAGCGGCTTGCACGACGGTGCCGAGCGCCAGGCCGGCGATACGGCGCAGATCCGTGATTCTCTGGGCGAGCTGGAAGCGACTATCCAGCAAGTGGCGGGTGATGCCAGCCAGGCTGCCGGAGCCAGCCGTAGCGCGGGTCAGGCGGTGGAACAAGGCCAACGCGTGATCGGCCTGAGCCTCACCGGGTTGCATGCCCTGGTGGGAGAAGTGCAGCAAAATGCGCAGATGATCGAAAAACTGGCCGAGGAATCGGCCACCATCGGCGGCGTATTGACAGTGATCCGCTCGATTGCCGACCAGACCAACTT
>NZ_JBOICG010000650.1:0-14546 GCF_050739995.1 Pseudomonas sp.
GACTGACACCCTGCTATCGGGAGCAAGCCCCCTCCCACAGTTGGTTGCATTTCAAGTCTAGTTATCGGGTTTGGACGACGACCTTGCCCACCGCCTTGCGCTGCCCCAAGTCATTGATCGCCTGAGCCGCCTGCTCCAGCGGATACACCTGCGATACCAACGGCTTCAACTTGCCTTCGGCATACCAGGTGAACAACTGCTGGAAGTTCGCTGCATTGTCCTGCGGCTGGCGCTGGGCGAACGAACCCCAGAACACCCCGACCACGGCTGCGCCCTTGAGCAGCGCCAGGTTCACTGGCAGTTCGGGAATGCGCCCGCTGGCAAAGCCCACCACCAGCAGGCGGCCGTTCCAGGCTATGGAGCGGATGGCCTGGTCAAACAGATCGCCGCCCACCGGGTCGTAGATCACATCGACGCCGTTACCATTGGTCAGGCGTTTGATCTCTTCCTTGAGGTTTGCCTCGCTGTAATTGATCACCTCATCGGCGCCGGCCGCCTTGGCCACGGCCAGTTTGTCGGCGCTGCTGGCGGCGGCGATCACCCGGGCGCCCATGGCTTTGCCGATTTCCACGGCAGCCAGGCCCACACCACCGGAGGCGCCGAGCACCAGCAGGGTTTCGCCGGGTTGCAGGTTGGCGCGTTGTTTCAGGGCATGCATCGAGGTGCCGTAGGTCATGCTGAACGCGGCGGCGGTGTTGAAATCCATGCTCGGCGGGATCGGCAGCACGTTGTAGCCCGGCACTGCGACCTGCTCGGCAAAGCTGCCCCAACCGGTCAACGCCATGACCCGGTCACCGACTTTCAAGTGGCTGACCTTTTCGCCGACTTCACTGACCACGCCCGCCGCTTCGCCACCCGGGGAGAATGGGAAGGGCGGCTTGAACTGATATTTGCCCTCGATGATCAGGGTGTCCGGGAAGTTCACCCCGGCGGCGTGCACGTCGAGCAGGATCTCGTTCTTCTTGATCGCCGGGCGCTCGATCTCTTCCAGCACCAGGGTTTCGGCGGGGCCGAAGGCTTTGCACAGCACAGCTTTCATCGGACTATTCCTTTTGGCGTCGTGGCCGATAAGTGTAGGAGGGTGCGCCCGTGGGTCAACGAGCATGCCCGGGCCTGATAAGTCGCCATAAGCTTGTGCTCAGCCTCGCTAGCGTTATGCTACCGGGCAACCGAATGTGAGGATTGAACTGTGAAAGCGTGGATTCTGTTGATGCTGGCCTTGACCTTGCCGATGGCGGCCCAGGCCGAAGAGGCCAAGGAAGGTGAGGCGCCGAAGGTCAGCTATATCAGCTTGACCCCGCCGTTCGTAGGCAACTACGGCCTGGACGGCACGGCAAAACTCAAGGTGTTCAAGGCCGACATCGCCCTGCGCGTGACTGGGCCTGAAGCCGCTGCTGCGGTCAAAGCCAACGACGCGTTGATTCGCAACCAACTGGTGGCGCTGTTCACCCAGCAGACCAACGAGGCCATGAGCACGGTCGAAGGCAAAGAAAAACTGCGCCAGGAAGCCTTGAAGCAAACCCAGCAAGTCATGAACGACGAAACCGGTAAGCCGGTGGTGGAAGACCTGCTGTTTAACAACCTGATCATTCAGTAGTCGCTGCGCCACTATCGCGGGCAAGCCCGCTCCCACAGTTGGAATGCGATCAAATGTGGGAGGGGGGCTTGCCCCCGATGACGGCGGTACAGCCACCTCAGGACGCCAGGCTTTTCCTGAATCGCGCCAACGCCACCGCAAAAAACACCAACCCAATCCCCGCCAGCGCCAGCAAATCCGGCCACACCACGCTCACGCCCGCATCCCTGAACAGAATCGCCGCGCTCAAGCTCACAAAGTGCGTTGACGGCGAGCCCTGCATCACCCATTGCAACCATTCGGGCATGCTGTCCAGCGGTGTGCTGCCGCCTGAGAGCAGCAGCATCGGGATGATCACCGGGATCGCCAGCAAGCCGAACTGCGGCGTCGAGCGGGCGAGGGTGGCGAGGAAAATCCCCAGGGCAGTGCTGGCGAACAGATACAGCGCCGTCACCAGCAGGAACAGGCCCAACGACCCGGCCAGCGGCACACCGAGCAAGCCCTTCACCACCAGTTCCACCGACAGCCAGGTGCACAGCACCACCACCAGCATGTTGCTCCAGATTTTCGCCAGCATGATTTCCAGCGCGGTCAGCGGCAGCACCAGCAAATGGTCGAGGGTGCCATGTTCGCGCTCACGCAGCAGCGCAGTGCCGGTCAGCACGATGGCAAGAATGGTGATGTTGTTGACGATCTGGATCACTGCCAGGAACCAGCCACCTTCCAGGTTGGTGTTGAACAGTGCCCGCGTGGTCAGTTGCGCCGGCGCCTTGCCGACGGCATCGGCCTGGCCGCTGTAGCGCTGTAACTCACGCTGGAAAATCCGGCCGATATAGCCTGCGCCCATGAAGGCCTGGCTCATCGCCGTCGCATCGACGTTCACTTGCACACCCGGTTGGCGCCCAGCCAACAGGTCCGCCTGGAAGTTGGCCGGCACATTGATCACGAAGGTGTACTCGCCACTGTCCATGACCTTGTCCAACTGGTCGTAGGTCAGCGGTGCGGGTGGTTGGAACTCGGGTGGCTGCAGCGCCTCGGCCATCTGCCGCGACAGTGCACTGTGGTCTTCATCGACAAAGGCCACGCTGGCGTTGTGCACACCGATCACCGAACCGGCGGCGGGCATGTAGATCGCCACGGTGAAGGCGTAGAACAGAAACAGCAGCAACACACTGTCGTGGCGCAGGCTGGTCAGTTCCTTGAGACCCAGGCGCAGGACATGCGCGAACTTGTGCATCAGGCCTCCTGCTTCTTGAGCATGATCAGGCTCAACCCAGTGAACCCGACGAAAAAGCCAAACAGCGCCAGGCACTGCGGCCACAGCTGGCGCAGGTCCAGGGCTTTGGTGAACGTGCCCACTGCGATATCCAGGAAGTGCCCCGCCGGGAACAGCATGCCCATCAACGCGGCGGCACCTTCCAGGGATGAGCGCGGCACGATCAGCCCGGAAAACTGGATGGTCGGCAGGCTAGTAATGATCATGGTGCCGAGGATCGCCGCGATTTGGGTGCGGGTAAACGCGGAAATCAGCAAGCCCATGCTGGTGGTGGCCAGTACATACAGCAAGCCGCCGAACGCCAGGGCCACGCCGCTGCCCTTGAACGGTACGCCGAACAACCAACGGTTCATCGCCACCAACAGCGCCAGGTTGACCAGGCTGACGGCCAGGTACGGCGCCTGTTTGCCCAGTAGGAATTCCAGGCGGGTCAGGGGCGTGGCATAGAAGTTGGTGATCGAGCCCAGCTCTTTTTCGCGCACGATGCCCAGGGCGGTGAGCATGGCCGGGATAAATGCCAGGATCAGTGCCATCACGCCTGGGCCGATGGCATTCACGCTGACCACGTCTTGGTTGTAGCGAAAGCGTGTTTCCAGTTTGGCGGCGGCTTGAGTGCTGCGGGGCAGGCTGCTCAGTTCGGCCAACTGTTGAAGATTGCCTTGGTGCACCGCCTCTACATAGTTGCGGCTGGTTTCCGCGCGAAACGGCATGCCACCGTCGAGCCAGGCGGCGACCGTGGGCTGGCGCCCGGCGTAGAGGTCGCGGCCAAATCCGGGCGGGATTTCCAGGGCCAACTTGATTTCCGAGCGTTGCAGGCGCCGGTGCAGCTCATTGGCGTCATGAATCGGCGCTTGTTCGGCGAAGTAGCGCGAGCTGCGAAACGCTTCCAGGTAGGCGCGACTTTGTGGGGTCTGGTCCTGGTCATAGACGGCGAAGGCGAGGTTTTCCACGTCCAGGGAAATGCCGTAGCCGAAGATCACCATCATGAACATCGCCCCGAGCAGCGCGAAGGCCATGCGCACTTTGTCGCGCAGTAGCTCCTTGCCTTCGCGGCTGGCCACCGCCAGTAGCCGAGCTAGGCTGAAACCGCGCTTGCTGACCGGTGGCCCGCTGGCTTCGCTGACGGTTTTGTTCGGCGTGGTGGCTTCGGTTTCACCCTGGGCCTGTTCCAGGCAGGTGACGAAGGCGGCCTCCAACGTGTCGCCGTGGAACTGCTGTTGCAGGGCGTCGGGTGTGTCGCAGGCCAACACTTTGCCCGCGTGCATCAGGGAAATACGGTCGCAGCGTTGGGCCTCGTTCATGAAGTGGGTGGACAGAAAGATTGTCACGCCCTGTTCCCGGGACAGCTCAATCAGCAGCCGCCAGAAATCATCCCGCGCTGCGGGGTCGACACCTGAGGTGGGTTCATCGAGGATCAGCACTTCGGGTCGATGCAACACGGCCACGGCCAGGGATAAGCGCTGGCGCAGGCCGAGGGGCAGTTCGCCGGAAGGTTGCGCGGCCACATCGCCCAGGTCGAAGCGCTGGATCAGTTCATCAATACGCGGGCTGCTGTCGGCCTTAGGCAGGTCGAATAATTGCGCATGGAGCACCAGGTTTTGCCGCACGCTGAGTTCGCCGTACAGCGAGAAGCTTTGCGACATGAACCCCACGCGCTTACGGGTCGCCAAGTCCTTGGCGTTCACCGGGTTGCCCAGCAGCATCGCACGGCCTTCGGTGGCCGGCATCAGCCCGGTGAGCACTTTCATGGTGGTGGTCTTGCCGCAGCCGTTGGAGCCGAGGAAACCGAAAATCTCGCCACGACCGATGGCGAAGCTGACTTTATTGACGGCCGTGAAGTCGCCGAAGCGCAGGGTCAGGTCGTGGGCCTCGATGGCAATGTCTGCGTTGGTGGCTTCACGCGGTGGAATGACCAGCGGTTGATTGTCGTGGGCGCTGTCGCCCTGGAAGTGAGTGAAGGCGTCGTCCAGTTTGCCGCTGGGTGTGGCGGCTGCCAGCTCCCGGCTCAGGCCGTCAGCGATCAGCTTGCCGCGATCGAGCATCAGGCAGTGTTCGAACTGTTCGGCTTCTTCCATGTAGGCCGTAGCCACCAGCAGTGTCAGTTGCGGGCGTTCGCTACGGACGGTCTCTACCAGTTCCCAGAAGCGCCGGCGTGACAGTGGGTCGACGCCGGTGGTGGGCTCGTCGAGGATCAACAGGTCCGGGTCATGGATCAGCGCGCAGCACAGGCCGAGCTTCTGCTTCATGCCGCCGGAAAGCTTGCCGGCGGGACGTTCGGCGAAGCGTGCAAGGTCGGTGGCCAGCAGCAGGTTGTGCATGCGCTGCTCGCAATCGGCCTTGGACAGGCCGAACAGCGTGGCGAAGAAGCGGATGTTTTCGCTGATGGACAGCTCGGGATACAGGTTGCCGCCCAGGCCCTGGGGCATAAAGGCGATACGCGGGTACAGGCTGTTGCGGTGGCGGCGGTTTTCGATGGAGCCACCGAGCACTTCCAGATGACCTTGCTGGAGCTTCTTGACCCCGGCGATCAACCCCAGCAGGCTCGACTTGCCCGCGCCGTCCGGGCCGATGAGCCCACAGCGGGTGCCAGCCGGCAGGCTGAACGCGATGTCGAGCAGTGCCTGTTGCTTGCCGTAGCGGTGGTTGATCCCTGTGGCGTGCAGCGCCAGACCGGTCATTGCAGGTTGGCCGGCCAGTCGATATCAGCCGTGCGCACATAGCCGGCGCCGGGCATGCCCGGTTTGGCCTGGGGCACGGCGCTGGGTTGAGTCAGGCGCAGCTTGACGCGGAACACCAGCTTCTGGCGTTCGTCGCGGGTCTCCACCTCTTTGGGAGTGAACTGGGATTTGGCGGCGACGAAACTGATTTTTGCCGGCAGCGGTTGTTGGGGCAGGGCGTCGAGCAGGATGCGCGCATCACTGCCGACGGTCAGGCGCCCGGTGACGGAGGCGGGCAGGTACAGGTTCATGTACTGATCATTCGGGTCAATCAGCAGCAGTACACGGCCTCCCGCGCCCAGCACTTCGCCAGGCTCGGCCAGGCGCAACTGGATGATCCCGTCGATGGGCGCGCGCAGGCTGCTGTCGTCGATCTCGCTGGTGAGTTGTGCGACCTGGGCCTCGGCGGCGCCGATGGCGGCTTTCACCGAATTGACCTGGGCTTGCGCGGCGATTACGGCGGCATTGCCGGTGTTCTGGCGCGCTTGCTGCTGGTCGATCAACTGGCTGCTGGCGAAGCCGCGTTTGTACAGTTCCTGGGTGCGCTTGAGTTCCTGGTTGGCCAGCAGTTGTTCGCTTTGGCGCAATTGCACGTTAGCTTCGGCGGCGGCGAAGTTTTCCTTGGCGCGCAGCACTTCGGCTTCGGCCTGGGCGCGCTGGGCTTCCAGGGTACGGGTGTCCATGCGCGCCAGCAATTGGCCCTTGAGCACCTTGTCGCCTTCGTCCACCCGCACTTCGGCCAGGCGCCCGGGGATCTTGGCGGCAATTTGTACTTCGGTGGATTCCAGGCGGCCATTGCCCATGCTCAGCCCAGCGGGCAAGCGGTCTTGGGTGGAACGCCAATAACCGAAGCCACCGGCACCGACCAGCAGGGCGATCAGGGCGATGGCGAAAAGGCGGGACAAAAGGTGATTCGTTGACATGGCTGCATCCTGCGGCATTAGCGTCCTAGTTTGACCGGTGTGCCCCGAGAAGGGCTTGATGCCGGTCAGTTAAAGCAGATTGATCACTGCGGCCCATTGCTCCGGCGTGACGGGCATTACTGAAAGGCGACTGCCTTTTTGCACCAGCGGCAGTTCGGCGAGGGCGGTTTGCTGTTTCAAGTAACCAAGGCCCAGCACTTTGGGAAAGGTTTTCACGTGGGCCACGTTGATTGCGCTCCACGGATTTTTCTCCGGGGTGGCCTTGGCGTCGAAATAGTGGCTATCTGGTTCTAGCGCTGTCGGGTCCGGATAGGCAGCCTCAATGATTTTGCCGATGCCGGCAATGCCCGGCTCGGGGCAACTGGAGTGGTAGAAGAAAAACTCATCGCCCACGGCCATGGCCCGTAGGAAATTGCGCGCCTGGTAGTTACGCACCCCGTCCCAGCGGGCTTCGCCAAGCTTTTCCAGGCCCTTGATGGAGAGTTCATCGGGCTCGGATTTCATCAGCCAATAGGCCATTTTGGGGCTCCTGAAAAAGGCACTGGGCAAGTTGTCGGGCAATTCCATGACAAACCGACAGTCGGTTGGCGTCAAGGTTTGCGTGTTGGTTCACGTTAACGCAGAATGCCGGGATTTTAAGCTTGACGCAGCTGCAACGGACTACTTTTGAACGTTGTTGTCATCGTGTACGAGGTGCCTGAAGGGGGGCAATCGATGCAACGTAAACCGGATTTACTATGGATTTTGGTTATTTTGTTTGGTCTGGGCGTCGTGACCACCGGGTACGCGCAGAGCCTGTGGTCGAACAAGACCGATGCTCCCGTTGAACTGACTCAGCAGCAGTCGCAACCGTTCAAGCGTTAACACCCTTCTTTATCAAGGCGCCGCTGTTTCCAGCGGCGTTTTTGCAACATACCAGCGTTTATCGGTGACAGTGCCCGCCAACGGCACGTCCCAGCTCGCCTGCGCCAATCGATCGACCTTCTGACATTCGTGGGCCAGCCCCAGCAGCGTCGGTTTACGCCAGCTTTTGCGTCGCGCCAGGTAAGCGAGGCTGCGGTCATAAAAGCCGCCGCCCATGCCAAGGCGTCCGCCCACGTCATCAAACCCCACAAGTGGCAGCAGCACCAGGTCCAGCGCCCAGATCTGGCGTTGGCGATTGGCATTCACCCGTGGCTCAAGAATGCGAAAGCGGTTCGGCAACAACGTATCCCCAGGTCGCACGCGTTGGAATACCATCTTGGTTCGCGGCCAGGCGCTGAGGACTGGGAGGTAGGTGGCTTTGCCCCGACGCTGGGCGGCGCGCAGCAGCAGGCGCGGATCGATTTCACCGTCCGTCGGTAGATAGAGCGAGATATGTCTGGCCCGGCGAAACAGCGGGTGCTGTGCCAGTTGCCGATACAGGCCATGGGCGGCCTGGCGCTGCTCGCTCGGCGACAGTTCGCGGCGGGCTTTGCGCAACATGCGTCGAAGTTGCGGACGGGAAAGCGGCGCAGGTTCGGTCATGGTTTTCGGCTCATAAAACAATGCCAGTCCTAAGACTGGCATTGAGTTTGGGAATTCAGGCTCCCCGACAGAGCCGCTGTCGACTTAGCCCTTGAACCCGAAAGTTCAAGGTGGAAGAAGCAGTAGGCTTTAAGGCTTTCCGTCTAGCGGACATGCACACCAGCCCAACGTGCAACTTCCAGGGTAGTGCGAATCGGCTCAGGGACATCGCCGACTGGCAAACACGCCAGGGAGTGGGGCGAGTATACCTTAAACCGGCACGTCAATCAGCCCTTGGGTGCGTCTGAATCGCTGGAAAGCGCCAGATCCACACGTTCCAGCAGGTCACGCACCTGCTCACGTGTCGACCCGCTAGCCTGCACGTCAGGCTGTTCCTGCTTATGCAGCAGATCGTGGGTGATATTCAGCGCGGCCATCACGGCGATACGGTCGGCGCCGATGACTTTGCCGCTGCTGCGGATCTCACGCATCTTGCCATCCAGGTAACGGGCGGCACTCACCAGGTTGCTGCGTTCTTCCTGGGGGCAGATGATTGAGTATTCTTTGTCGAGGATCTGCACGGTTACGCTATTGCTTGAACTCATGAGTCTTGCTCCAGGGCCTTCAGGCGCGAAATCATCGATTCGACCTTACGCCGGGCGATTTCGTTTTTTTCAATGAGGTGAGCGCGTTCCTCGCGCCAGGTCTTTTCCTGAGCTAATAGGAGTCCGTTTTGACTCTTAAGTTGCTCGACCCGATCAATTAGCAGTTCGAGTCTGGCCATCAGCGCTTGCAGGTCGGTGTCTTCCATTGGGTTCCACTGGATTTGTCTGATGAATGGCAACTGCAGGATAAACGATCTGACGCCCTCGATAGTCTTGGTACGTCTGCCGGTGCTAGGATACAGCGCTTCATTCTAGACATTGCGCCGTCTGGCGCCTAGCTCACCATGCCTATTCAGAACTCCCCGTACGAAGCTTTTTCCAAACTGCTGAGCACCAGCGGCCATCCTTGCTCGCCTGCCGAACTGCACGGCGTGCTGCTGGGCCGCAGCTGCACCGGCGTCGGTTTTGATGCTGACAACTGGCTGGCCGATGTGGCCGAGCTGCTGGAGAAAGAGCCAGAAGATAATGTGCGCAATGCGCTGATCGGCCTGCAGGAAATGGTCAAGGGCGAACTGACCGGTGACGATGTCACGGTGGTCCTGCTGCTGCCGACCGACGACGCGCCACTGACCGAGCGCGCGGCAGCACTGGGCCAGTGGTGCCAGGGCTTCCTTCACGGCTTCGGCGTCAACGCGTCTGGCCTGGAACTGAGCACCGACGCCAAGGAAGTGCTACAGGACTTGGCCGCCATCTCCCAGGTGCAAGACGCCCTGGAAGAGTCCGAAGACGGCGAAAGCGACTATATGGAAGTGATGGAATACCTGCGTGTTGCGCCGCTGCTGCTGTTCACCGAGACCCGCAAGTCTGCTGAACCGGCTGCCCCCAAGCCTTCGCTGCATTAAGAAAGGATGCCCATCTGCCCATGATTCATATCCCCAAAGCGGAATACACCCGACGCCGCAAGGCGCTCATGGCGCAGATGGAACCCAACAGCATCGCGATCCTGCCAGCCGCCGCCGTGGCGATCCGCAACCGTGATGTGGAACACGTGTATCGCCAGGACAGCGATTTCCAGTACCTGAGCGGCTTCCCCGAACCGGAAGCGGTGATCGTGCTGATGCCCGGTCGCCTGCATGGCGAGTACGTGTTGTTCTGCCGCGAACGCAATGCCGAACGCGAGCTGTGGGACGGTCTGCGTGCCGGCACCGAAGGCGCGATCCGCGACTTTGGCGCTGACGATGCCTTTCCCATCACCGATATCGACGACATCCTGCCTGGTCTGATCGAAGGCCGCGACCGGGTGTATTCGGCCATGGGCAGTAACGCCGAGTTCGATCGGCATGTGATGGAGTGGATCAATGTGATCCGCTCCAAAGCTCACCTGGGCGCCCAGCCGCCGAACGAATTCGTTGCCCTGGATCATCTGCTACACGACATGCGCCTGTATAAATCGGCGGCAGAAGTGAAGGTGATGCGCGAAGCTGCACGTATTTCCTGCGCAGCCCACGTGAAGGCGATGCAGGCCAGTCGCGCTGGTTTGCATGAGTTCAGCCTTGAAGCGGAGCTGGACTACGAGTTTCGTAAAGGCGGCGCGAAGATGCCGGCCTACGGCTCCATCGTCGCCGCTGGGCGCAACAGCTGCATCCTGCATTACCAGCAGAATGACGCGGTGCTCAAGGACGGCGACCTGGTGCTGATCGACGCCGGTTGCGAGATCGACTGCTATGCCAGCGATATCACCCGCACCTGGCCGGTCAATGGCAAGTTTTCGCCCGAGCAAAAGGCGATCTACGAGATTGTGCTGGCCTCCCAAGAGGCCGCCTTTGCCGAGATCGCACCGAACAAGCATTGGAACCAGGCCCATGAGGCAACGGTGCGCGTCATCACCACCGGGCTGGTGAAGCTGGGGTTGTTGCAGGGCGATGTCGATGAACTGATTACCAGCGAAGCCTACCGCGCTTTTTACATGCACCGCGCCGGCCATTGGCTGGGCATGGATGTGCACGATGTGGGCGAGTACAAAGTGGGTGGTGAATGGCGTGTGCTGGAGGTCGGCATGGCGTTGACCGTGGAGCCGGGGATTTATATCTCGCCGGACAACCAGAATGTGGCAAAGAAATGGCGTGGCATTGGCGTACGCATCGAGGACGACGTGGTAGTGACCAAGCAAGGCTGTGAAATCCTGACTGGCGGTGTGCCCAAGACCGTCGCCGACATCGAAGCGCTGATGGCGGCTGCCCGATGAGCCGGGTCAACCTGGCGATTATCGGCGGTGGCCTGGTGGGTGCCAGCCTGGCGCTGGCCTTGCAGGCCGGGGCCAAGGCCCGTGGCTGGAAGATCGTGCTGATCGAGCCGTTCGCCCCCGGCGATACTTACCAGCCGAGCTACGACGCACGTTCATCGGCGCTGTCATTTGGCGCTCGGCAGATTTATCAGCGCCTGGGCCTGTGGCAGGAAATCTCCCGCCGCGCCGAGCCGATCAAGCAGATTCATGTGTCGGACCGTGGGCGTTTCTCCACCGCACGGTTGTCCGCCATGGAAGAGGGCGTGCCTGCCCTGGGCTACGTGGTGGAAAACGCCTGGCTCGGCCAATGCCTGTGGCAAGGCCTGGACAAGGACGTGATCAGCTGGCGCTGCCCAGCGGAAGTGACACGCATGGAGCCGCTGCCCGACGGCTATCGCCTGACGCTCAACGATGAAACCGTGCTGGAATGCGACCTGGCCGTGCTGGCCGACGGTGGCCGCTCTGGCTTGCGTGAGCAACTGGGCATCGGGGTCAAAACCCGTCCGTACAACCAGAGCGCGTTGATCGCTAACATCACTCCGAGCGAAGCCCACAACGGCGAGGCCTTCGAGCGCTTCACCGATGAAGGCCCGATGGCCCTGCTGCCGCTGCCAGACAACCGTTGCGCGCTGGTCTGGACGCGCCTCGGCATGGATGCCCAGCGCCTGGCCAACCTCGACGAACGCAGCTTCCTGAGTGAATTGCAGGGCGTGTTCGGCTACCGCCTGGGCACCCTGAAGCAAGTCGGCGCCCGTCACCTGTATCCGCTGACCTTGGTGGAAGCCGAAGAGCAAGTCCGCTCGCACCTGGCAATCCTCGGCAATGCTGCTCACAGCCTGCACCCGATTGCCGGGCAAGGCTTCAACCTGTCCCTGCGCGATGCCAACGCCTTGGCCGAGGCTCTGCTGGCTGGGCCAGCGGTGCCGGGTGACCTGGCGACTTTGCAACGCTATCGCGAGCGCCAGCGCCTGGACCAGAACTTGACCGTAGGTTTCTCCGACCAGGTCACGCGCCTGTTTGGCAGCGCGCAACCGCTGGTGGCGGTGGGCCGTAACCTGGGCCTGTTGGGGCTGGACTTGCTGCCACCGGCCAAACGTTGGTTCGCCCGTCAGGCCATGGGCCTGGGCACGCGTCCTGATGTTTGAACCCGCCCATCACTTCATTCGCGGCCTGTGCCGCACACGAGACAAGGCTTAAAGCATGGACATGCGCGCAGATGTGCTGATTGTCGGGGCCGGAATGGTCGGAAGCGCCCTGGCGCTGGCGTTGCAGGGCAGTGGCCTGCAAGTGCTACTGCTCGACGGCAGCCCGTTGAGTGTCAAGCCATTCGACCGCGAGGCCGCTTTCGAGCCTCGTGTGAGCGCCTTGTCGGCTGCCAGCCAACGCATCCTCGAGCGGCTTGGCGTGTGGGAGGGCATCGTCGAGCGGCGTGCCAGCCCTTACGGCGAGATGCAGGTGTGGGATGGCAGCGGCACAGGGCAGGTCCACTTTTCGGCCGCCAGTGTGCATGCCGACGTGTTGGGGCATATCGTCGAGAACCGCGTGGTTCAGGATGCCTTGCTCGACCGCCTGCATGATTGCGATCTCGGCCTTCTGGCCAATGCGCGCCTGGAACAGATGCGTCGCTCCGGCGATGACTGGCTGCTGACCCTGGCTGATGGCCGCAAACTGCGTGCGCCGCTGGTCATCGCCGCTGATGGCGCCAACTCTGCCGTACGCCGTCTGACCGGCACGGCGACCCGTGAATGGGATTACCTGCATAACGCCATTGTCACCAGTGTGCGCAGCAGCCAGCCGCACCAGCGCACGGCGTGGCAACGTTTTACGGACACCGGTCCGTTGGCGTTTCTGCCTTTGGTGCGCGATGGGCAGGAGGATTGGTGTTCGATCGTCTGGTCGACCACGCCAGCTGAGTCCGAGCGGTTGATGGCGCTGGATGATGAACGCTTCTGTCGTGAGCTGGAGCGCGCCTTTGAAGGGCGACTCGGCACGGTGGTCAGTGCTGACCCTCGTGTGTGCGTGCCGTTGCGCCAGCGGCATGCCAAGCGCTACGTGGCAGAAGGCTTGGCGTTGATCGGCGACGCTGCCCACGTGATCCACCCATTGGCGGGACAGGGGGTGAACCTGGGCTTCCTCGATGCCGCCGTTCTGGCCGAAGTGTTGTTGTCGGCCAGCGAACGCGGTGAACGCCTGGCGGACGTGAAGGTGCTGAGCCGTTACGAGCGTCGGCGCATGCCGCATAACCTGGCGTTGATGGCAGCGATGGAAGGCTTTGAACGGTTATTCCAGGCCGATCAACTGCCCCTGCGTTGGCTGCGTAATGCCGGCTTGAAAATGGTCGACCAGATGCCCGAAGCCAAGGCAGTGTTTGTGCGTCAGGCGCTGGGCCTGACCGGTGATCTCCCGGAGCTCGCCAAACCCTGAGGTTGAAACGCAACCCTCTGTGGGAGCCGGGCTTGCCCGCGATGAGGCCATTAGCCGCAGCGCAAATCCCGGCTATGCAACATCTGGTAACGCCTCCGCCGAGCGCTACCAAATGTGAGTCCTTATCATTTGCGCTCTTTTTGCAAATGAGAGACCGCACCCATGTTGGCACCCAAGCGCCTCCTGACTGCCCTGGCACTCACCCTCATCGGCAGCACCACCGTGCAGGCCGCCGACGAAGTCGTGGTCTACTCCTCACGCATCGACGAACTGATCAAGCCGGTGTTCGACGCCTACACCAAGAAGACCGGCGTGCAGGTGAAGTTCATCACCGACAAGGAAGCCCCGCTGATGCAGCGCATCAAGGCCGAAGGCGAGAACGCCACTGCCGACCTGCTGCTCACCGTTGATGCCGGCAACCTCTGGCAGGCCGAGCAAATGGGCATCCTGCAGCCGTTCACCTCCGAGGTGATCGACAAGAACATTCCCCTGCAATACCGCTCGTCCGCCCATGCCTGGACGGGCTTGAGCCTGCGCGCGCGGACCATCGCCTATTCCACCGACCGGGTAAAAACCGGCGACCTGACCACCTACGAAGCCCTGGCCGACAAACAGTGGGAAGGCCGCCTGTGCCTGCGCACGGCGAAGAAGGTCTACAACCAGTCGCTGACCGCCACCTTGATCGAAACCCACGGTGCGTCCAAGACCGAAGAAATCGTCAAGGGCTGGGTCAACAACCTGTCCACCGATGTGTTCTCCGATGACATCGCAGTACTCGAAGCCATCAACGCGGGGCAGTGCGATGTGGGCATCGTCAACACCTACTACTACGGCCGTCTGCACAAACAGAACCCGAACCTGGCGGTGAAGCTGTTCTGGCCGAACCAGGGCGACCGTGGCGTGCACGTGAACCTGTCGGGTATTGGCCTGACCAAGCACGCGCCGCACCCGGAGGCGGCCAAGGCACTGGTGGAGTGGATGACCACGCCAGAGGCGCAGAAGATCTTTGCCGATGTGAACCAGGAATTCCCGGCCAACCCGGCAGTGCCACCTTCGGCGGAAGTGGCGACCTGGGGCAAGTTCGTGGCGGACACCTTGCCGGTGGAAGTGGCGGGCAAGCGCCAGGCCGAGGCGATTCGCTTGATGGATCGCGCCGGCTGGAACTGAAGCAGGTTTAAATGTGGGAGCTGGCTTGCCTGCGATGCAGACACCTCGGTGTATCAGTGATACCCAGGTGATGCTATCGCAGGCAAGCC